>JBFIIJ010000302.1:0-3459 GCA_041601315.1 Gammaproteobacteria bacterium | reverse complement strand
TGCGCATCAGGGTGGAATAAGCGTTCTGAAATACTACCTTCGCCCAGAAAAACAGCATCAATAAATGGGTCAATCACCCAGATTAATAAAGCCAGTAATAGACCAGATAGAAAAAAAATGGATTTAATATATTCAATAAGAGGAATATTGAATAATTTGAGTTTATTCTTATTGTCACCCATAAATTATTGTTCTTTAACGTTGTTTACAAGTATTCAGTAAACAATCAAACGATTTGTAAGCTGAGTAAAACATACCTGTTTTAGCCCTAACCTGTAAGTATAGGATAGTATTTATGTAGTATCGGCAGGAATTAGAAGAACTGGATATAACTTTCTGATTTTCAATACATTAAGATAGTCGTATCGTTCAGGATGATTGTTAATTGACTGGGGGTAGAGGATTCGAACCTCTACTGATGGAGTCAGAGTCCATAGTCCTACCATTAGACGAACCCCCATTATAAAACTGATTCTAGCAGGGAAATGTTATTTCGACTTTGTCTCCTGAGTCGTTCTACCACCTACATCCCTGTAGGCGAAAAAAAAGAGGGTAAAAACCCTCTTTTTTAAAACGTTGCTCTTTTGAAATTATCGTTTTGAGTACTGTGGACGTTTACGTGCTTTATGCAGACCCACTTTCTTACGTTCTACTTCACGAGCATCACGAGTTACAAAACCTGCAGCACGTAAGCTTTTACGCAAGGTTTCGTCATATTCCATTAATGCACGGGTGATACCATGACGAATTGCACCGGCTTGGCCTGAAATACCACCGCCTTTGACAGTAATATTGAAATCAAACTGATCAATCATTTCCAGTCTTTCTAAAGGTTGGCGGACAATCATTCGACCGGTTTCACGACCAAAATACTGATCAAGTGTACGATTGTTAATGGTAATTTCGCCACTGCCTTTTTTCAGGAATACACGAGCTGCTGAGCTTTTACGTCTTCCAGTGCTGTAATAAACTTCGTTTGCCATCCCTTAAATCTCCAATACTTGAGGTTGTTGAGCTGCATGCTGGTGTTGGGCATCTGCGTATACTTTAAGTTTACGGTACATGTCTCGACCTAATGGGCCTTTGGGAAGCATTCCTTTTACAGCTTTTTCAATAATTTGTTCTGGTTTTTTAGCAAGCAGTTTTTCAAAACTGATTGATTTAATACCACCTGGATAACCTGTGTGGTGGTGATACATTTTGTCTGTTCGTTTGTTACCGCTAACACGAATATCTTTCGCGTTAATAACAACGATATAGTCACCGGTATCCATATGAGGTGTATATTCGGCTTTATGTTTGCCACGCAGGCGACGGGCTATTTCAGTCGCTAAACGACCCAGTGTCTTGCCTGTAGCGTCTACGATGAACCAGTCACGCTTAATTGTGGAAGGTGTTGCAGTAAAGGTTTTCATACTAATTCCTGAAAATCCGGTTGCCCGGCTAAAAAAGAGGGGGAATAGTACGGATTGACCCCTTGGCTGTCAATATTATAAGCGCGATATTCTTGCGGATATTGTTTAATATTTAAGTCTTTCCCAAAAGGGACTATTTAGAAATAGTCATTAATATAGAGTAGCACTTAAGGATTAATAAAAACATCAATGAAATCAAGGCAATATAGCGCATTAGACCGTGGAATTATGGTTTTGGATTCTATGCTTGGAAATCTGTCCAAATCGTCGGTGGTACGAGAAAAAAGGCCATACCCGGCTGATGATTATCCTGAATCAAGTTTGAACGCGACTGAGAAAAAACACATCTCCGCTCTGATGCGTGTAAACCATGCTGGAGAGGTTGCAGCACAGGCGTTATATAAGGCTCAAGCATTAACGGCTACAGATGATGAACTCAAAAAATCAATGCAGCAATCGGCAGATGAAGAAATAGAACACTTGGACTGGTGTGAATCACGGATTAAAGAACTGGATGACCATACCAGCTATCTTGAGCCTGTCTGGTATGCGGGGTCTTTTGGTATAGGTATTGTTGCCGGCTGTTTTGGTGACAAATGGAATCTGGGATTTTTGGCAGAAACGGAGCGACAAGTGGTCAGACATCTTGATTCACACCTGAAACAATTGCCCGAGAGGGATAATAGAAGTCGTGCTGTTTTGGAACAAATGCGCGAGGACGAATTACATCACGCCGTAACTGCAGAGAAAGCCGGAGCAGAAAATTTGCCTAAGGGTGTTAAGCGGTTAATGAGTTTGACTTCAAAGGTCATGACTAAAACAGCATACAAAATTTAATTTAGGACAGCATAAATTTTAAAAATCATCTCTTGAAAACATTTTGACTACCCCCATATTTTTATTAAGTTAAACAAAATGCATTTTGGAGGTAGATAAAATGGCTTTAGCAAATTATGAACCTTGGGGTTTATTAGACAGATTTAATCAACAGCTGAATCAGCTCGGTTATTCCGATAAATCGTTATCAAGTAACGATAATGATTTTTCAAATGTGGTGACGAGTCATTGGCGTCCAGCCGTTGATATTAAAGAAGAAGCGGATCGCTTTCTGATTACGGCGGATTTGCCGGGCGTTGATCCAAAAGACATCGAAATTACGATGGATAATGGAATTCTGACAATTAAAGGCGAACGTCAATCTGAAGTCCGTGATGAAAAAGAAGGTTATAAGCGAGTTGAACGTGTCAGCGGTACTTTTTATCGACGATTTAGTTTACCAGATACAGCAGACGCTGAACGAATTGAAGCAAAAGGCAATCATGGTGTATTGGAAGTAGTATTGCCAAAGCATGAAAAAGTTCAGCCACGTAAGATTGAAGTAAAAAGTAAATAACTTGAACGTTTGAAGGGCGGGGAAACCCGCCTTTCTTTTTTATGTGTAGTGATTTGTGAAGTAAGCTATCAATGTCTTAAATGAACTTTTATGGAATAATTATTCCTAACAAGAAAAACATAATATATATTCGGATCAATACATGAAAAATACTTTAGTCAGACTATTCTCTCGTTTCTTTTTACTCTCATTTTCTTTTATTGCACCGGTAGTTAACGCTGCTTTACCAATTCAACTTGATGGAAAAGAATTACCCAGTCTGGCGCCAATGTTGGAAAACGTCACTCCTGGCGTTGTTAATATAGCGACGGAAGGCAGTATTCAGTTACAACAAAATCCATTGTTTGCCGATCCATTCTTTCGTCGATTTTTTAATGTGCCAAATCAACCCTTGGAACGTAAAACCAGTAGTCTGGGATCAGGTGTTATCGTTGATGCAAAACGTGGTTTGGTCTTAACTAATAATCATGTCATCGCCAATGCGCATCAAATACTTGTGACCTTACGCGATGGTCGTCATCTGGAAGCTGAGGTTATAGGTACAGATCCGGCTACCGATGTCGCGGTGATAAAAATTCCTGCAGATAATCTAACCGAAGTAAAAACAACAGATTCAAATAATTTAAAAGTAGGTGATTTTGTTGTTGCCAT
>JBFIIJ010000301.1:0-3460 GCA_041601315.1 Gammaproteobacteria bacterium | reverse complement strand
TTTAATTTATCAAATTTATCAAGATTATTTAATTGAGAAAGAGCAAGCCCACATTGAATATCTGTAATACGATAATTAAAACCCAAATCTTGCATTTCATAATACCAGGGGTTTCTTATCCCATTAGTGTATGCTTCTTCGTCTAATAGATATGCATCGTCTAATTTATTAATCCCATGACTTCTTAATCTCAATAATTTTCTATATATATATTCATCATTGGTCGTAATAGTCCCACCCTCACCTGCAGCAATCGATTTTACAGGATGAAATGAAAACACTGTCATTAATGAGTTTTTACAACTGCCAACCTTACTACCATCGGGATAACTTGCACCAAGCGCATGTGCCGCGTCTTCTATAATTAATGCTTTATGTTGATCACAAATATTTTTAATATTTTCCATATCACAAGGCAATCCTGAAAAATGTACAGGCATAACAACGTCAGGTTTATTAGAACTATTAAATAATTCAGTCAAACTGTTGACTGACATATTGACAGTCTCTGGTTCTATATCTGTAAATATAGGTTTTGCACCAACATATAAAGCAGCATTAGCGCTCGAAACAAAAGTAATTGGAGAAGTTGCCATATGTTTACCGGGCTCTAAGCTAACGGAAAGTGCAGCAATATGCATCGCTGTGCTACAGCTCGATACTGCTACAACATATTTTGCGCCAACATAGTTAGCAATTGCCTGCTCAAACTTTTCAACGATTGGGCCTTGTGTCAGCCAACCACTTCGTAAAACTCTGACTACAGCCTCTATATCATCTTCATCGATGTGATGTCGTCCATATGGAATCATATTTTTAAAATCTCACTTTTAGTGCCGTCTAACTCCAGCAAATATAATTTATTCAATTGTTCCGTAATATTCCCGAGGTTTCTTCCTAATGTTCTGACGACTTTATTGTTAGTCAAACTCATATCGAGCGGCCTATTAACTAAGCCCTGTTGAGCAGAAAAATTTATGGCTTTAATTAATCCTTTATCTAAAGCGAAAAAATCAGCGATATTCATACCAAAGTCATATTTTGACAATCTATCATCACCAACAACATTAAATATTCCATGTTTTTTCAATTCGATTAATTCCATTACCGCATCTACCAATGACGAGATATCAATAGGAGTATAATAAACATCTTGAAATAGATTTAATTCAATATTTTTTCGTAATGAATTTATTATTACATCACTAAAAGATTGACGATAAGTAGTTCCCCATCCATAAAAGTTTGTCCGTATGATTAATGCATCTGGATTTATTTTTTGAATTTCATTTTCAGCAGCCGCTTTAGTTTTACCATATGTATTTAGAGGTCTTGGAATACATTCTTCATCTATTAATTTTTCATTACCGGAAAACAGGTGATCTGTAGATATGTGAACAAATGATATTTGTTTATTTGCGCATGCAGATGCAATATTTTGAGCGAGCAGAACATTAACTTTATATGCTAACCCTGGATCCTTTTCGCATTTCTCAACACTCGCTAGACCTGCTGAATGAATTACTATATCGGGTTTTACTTCATCTAAACTATGTAAAACATCATCAATACTATCTAATAGTATTGGTATTGATTCAACACCTTTAACATTAATATTTCTCGAATGAATACCGACAATCATAGAATAACTATCCCTAAGATGTACTGCCCAATTCAATCCAAGCAAGCCCGAACCACCAGTAATTAAAATTTTTTTATACATTATAATATCAGGTGATCAAATCTTTTTTCTTACTCACCATTTTCGTATAACTGGATCCATGAACGTAACTGGTCTATCGTCATCCAATCGGAATTATTATTTGAAACATACATAAAATCATCATTGACTTTTTTTCCTCCATTTATTCTAGCGGGATCAGATGACCAATTATAAATTGCCGGCAATATCTTATAATGATCCTCGTATTCAAATGTATATGGAGCATCTTCAACACCTATCATTTGCTCATGTATTTTCTCACCGGGTCTAATCCCTATAATTTTATGTTCTGCATCGGGTGCGATTGCCTTTGCAATATCCAGAATTTTCATTGAAGGTATTTTTTTTACATAAATTTCACCACCAGACATATCATCAAATGCATGCCAAACCAGCTCGACTGCTTGCTCCAAAGAGATCATGTATCGAGTCATTCTTCTATCGGTAATTGGTAATACACCTGTTTTTGATTTGGACAGAAAAAAAGGAATTACTGAACCTCTTGACCCCATTACATTTCCATATCGAACAACTGAAAACCGCGTGTTGTGAATACCAGAATAGGCATTACCAGAAACAAATAATTTATCTGAAGCTAATTTTGTTGCACCATATAGATTGATCGGGTTACTTGCTTTGTCAGTAGATAAAGCTACAACTCTTTCAATACCACGATCAATACATGCGTCAATTATATTCATGGCACCATTTATATTTGTTTTTACACATTCAAATGGATTATATTCTGCTGTAGGAACAATCTTAGTAGCTGCTGCATGCACAACATAATCTATCCCATCTAATGCTCTAATGAGTCTATCTTTATCTCGGACATCACCAATAAAAAAACGAACCCGAGGGTCATTTTCATACTTTTGCGCCATTTCCCATTGCTTCATTTCATCTCGAGAGTAAATCACCAATCGTTTTGGATTGTATTTCTTGAGTGTCATTGGCACAAACTTGTGGCCAAAAGAACCTGTGCCACCAGTAATTAAAATTGAAGCGTTCTCTAACATATTTAAAGCCTTATTAGTAAGTTTCGATATACATTGACTGGGAGATTACTCAGATAAAACAACTGATTTTGATTCGATGATTTCACCATTCTCTAGATGAAATATCTGTTCGCAATTGTCTAATGTCGAAATTCTATGTGCTATTATCAGTATGGTTTTACTTGAGTGCAGTTTATTAACTGCTTTCATCACTTCTTTCTCAGTATCAGTATCTAGAGAACTTGTTGCCTCATCTAATACCAAAACATCCGGCTCATGATAGAGTGCCCTAGCTATTCCAATCCTCTGTCTTTGTCCGCCAGACAAACGCACTCCCCGTTCGCCAACAATTGTATCTATGCCGTCAGGCAAACTACCTATAAATGTTTCAAGCTGAGCATCCGCTATTGCCTTTAGAATTGCTGATTCGTTAATTTCATTGTCAGGCAAACCAAATGCTATATTTCTTCGGATACTATCATCCATAAGATAAATCGATTGCGGCACGTAACCAATTTGATTCTGCCAACTTCTTAAATTTGTTTCAATTCTTTTACCGTCTACTAATATCTCGCCAGAATCAGGGCTAAGCAAACCCAATATAATATCCACCAATGTACTCTTACCTGCACCAGTAACACCCACAAAACCAGTCATAGTTCCTCGCTTGATCGTTAAGTTTATAGTATTAAGCGCTAGTCCACTTGAGGCTGGATAACTATAGCTAACATCTTTTAAA
>JBFIIJ010000300.1:0-3482 GCA_041601315.1 Gammaproteobacteria bacterium | reverse complement strand
ATCCGCTACCGCCTTATCCAGTTCATAAGCAAAAGTCGGGTTATTATCCTCAATGCCGAATAAACCATAAGTATTATGATCCACTTCTGCTTTTGGCGTGGCTGTTAATCCAATCAATAAAGCGTCGAAATAAGCAAAGATAGCTTTATATTTTTGATACACCGAACGATGCGCTTCATCGATAATTATCAAATCAAAATGACCAACACCATAAAAGCGTTCATCATCAGTACGCACACCATCAATACGATTCATAATGGTCGGATAAGTTGAAAATACCAAACGCGTGCCGTTATCTTCTTTTTCTTTAGTAAGATCTATTGCAGACAAATTCGGCAAATAATTATTAAACGCATTCTTCGCCTGTGTAACCAAAGCATTGCGATCCGCTAAAAACAAAACCCGCTTTGCCCAATTACATTTACTTAACATGTCAACAATTGCCGCAGCCGTTCGTGTCTTACCACTACCAGTAGCCATCACTAATAAACTTTGTCGTGCTCTGCCCCTGAGTTCACCTTGCTTATTTGTCGTGCAGGTATTTTCTGCAACACGTGCTACAGCTTCCAGTTGATAAGCACGACCCGCAATAGCTTCATTTACTTTATATTTGCGTAAGTCCTTGCGTGAATTACGACGTTCAATTAAGAGTTGCAATTCATCCTTAGTATAAAAACCTTGCACTTCTCGTTCAGGATAAAACTGATCGTCCCATAGATATGTTTCAAAACCATTGCTATAAAAAATAACGGGGCGTTGACCTTTCATAGCTTCCAAACAATCGGCATAGAGTTCAGCCTGATGTTTACCTTTGCGCGGATCGGCCATGGTCTTTTTCGCTTCAACGACGGCTAAAGGCAACCCATCATCACCCCACAAGACATAATCAACATAACCAATACCTGAAGGATTGGTACTCTTAGGCATACCAATTACTTCATATTCAAGATGATAACCTTCCTGCAAATCATCCCAGCCTGCTTCAAGTAACGCTAAATCAATGTAACGTTTACGGGTCTCTGCTTCTGAAACAAGCAACGGTACTTCGGTTTCAAATTCAACGGATTTTTCCCGTTCCTGTTTACGTGCTGCGAATTCTGCTAATTGTTGTTCCAGTTGTGCTTTAAGTTGTGCATTTTCTTTAGCCTGTTTTAATTTTTCCTGTTCCGCTTCGCGAGCCGCTTGTTCTTTAGCGATTAATTGCTTTTTTAAAGAGGCGATTTGTGCAGGACTTTCTTTTTGTGCTTTGCCGGAAGGAATTAATGCCTCATCAAACACTTGCGATTCCGGAGTGTGCTTGCCGTAATAAATGGAGATATGTCGCATAAAACGGAATAAATATTTTAATGATGCCAGCGCATCTTGTTGGCTCACTCTTTTACCGTGTGCCGCAATATTCCCCGTCTTGCGAATCAGATTTAGTTCGCCAAACAAAGTTTGATTAAACAAAGACTGAAAACAATGCTCATGCATTAAAGTATTTAAATCAGCACGCCATGGTCGTGTTAATGCACGATCATGATCATAAAGCCAGTTAACACCGTTCTCTAAAGTTGAACGACAAAAAATAGCAGCAGCTTTGGGGGAAACAAAAGTCAGTTGCTCTGCTTCCAAAGCATCTGTATGGAGTTGTGGGAAGTCAGCTTGTAGGAATTTAAAATTACTCATTGTTGACATCCCTGATCATCACTTAAGCTGCCTTTCTGGAAGTTAGCTCGCCGGTAAAGGCTTTTTGTAATAACGAGTTGAACAAATTATTCGATCTCTCCAGGTTTGCTTGTGCTTGTTGTTTTTGTTGATCGATTTTTTCGATACGTTTTGCGAATTGGTTTTGTAGTTCTTTAGGTGGCATTAGAAAAATCAATCTATTTAATATTTGCATTGTTAAGTACTGAGTACTTGAACCAATAGACAACCTTTGAAGATCTTTTAATTTTTGTTCTAATGCCACCTTCATATAATCGTATCTAAGTTCCTTAGTTTTTATTGTTAATATATATGTTCTTTGATAAGCATCAAATTTTCCTTTGTAGTATTTCACATCAAAAATTCCTGCTGCATTATTACCAGCTAGAAGCAATACTTCTTCATCATAAGAGTACGAGTCAATTCTTAGTGGCTGCTTTGCGCATGTAAAGAAGGGATACTTACCATCTTCTGATGCAGCATTACTATCAAGATTACCAGTTCTAGTGTCAAAAACCTCTGGAAAGAAATTAGTACTCCAATTTTTAGTATTAACAGTGAGATCGCCGAACATATCGAGGAATAAGGATTGGCTGAGTTGAGTGTAGTGATCGACAAGTTGTTGATCTTTTTGTCTAAGGCTATCCGCCGCTCCTAATATCGCTGCAATATGCTTTTGTTCTGTTAGAGGTGGGAGTGGAATTTTAAGATCTAAAATATGTTCTAACTTTATTCCTTTTACAGTTGCACCTGACGATAGTTCTTCAAATTTATTTTCGGATGCGTTTAGAAAGTAATATAAATACTTTAAATCTATATTTTCATTGCAAACAACTGCTTTTAAATCTTGATTTATTGCCACATCAATTTCAGAGATTACTGCTTTACCTACGGCCATCCTTGTTGCAATAATAATTGTTCCTGCGTTAACTAATTTACTTGCACTGTTTTCGAGGCCAAGTTTTGTTATCGAATCTTCCGTAGAGTTTAATGTTGTAGACTTTAAATCTTTGACAGATGCCCAAGGAATATTTCCATTCCAATATTCAGGAACTTTCTTAGATGGCGTGCCACCTCCAAATATAGACACACATTCTTTTAGAGGGAATAAAGATACACTCACCCCAACATCTCCTTTAATGCAGCCAAAGCCTGCTTACGCTCTTTATCCAGTTGTTCTATCTCGGCAATAATTTTTTCAGGCGGGTCATATTTAACTTGTTCGTACACGACTTCTTTATAGCAGTTAATACTTAAGTTCCAGTCATTTTCTTTAATCTCTTCAAACGGCACCATAAAACTTTGTTCAGTGCGTTTGCGTTTTGATTCGACTTTTAATTTTTTGAAACGTTTTAGAATATCGGGGATATCTGATTCTTTTATCTCAGATCTTTTATCGTCAAGACTGTAACCATCAGCTTGCATGTCATAGAACCAGACATTATCGGTACCACCGCCTTTGATTTTTTCAAAAATTAATATGGCCGTACTTACGCCCGCATAAGGTTTAAACACACCACTAGGCATTGAAATAACAGCTTTTAATCGATTTTTTTCTACAATCTCCTGACGAATTTGTTTATGTGCATTGGATGAACCAAACAAGACACCATCCGGTACAATCACTGCTGCGCGCCCGCCACTATTTAACATACGTAGTATTAACGCTAAAAATAGTAGTTCGGTTTTTTTGGTTTTAACTGTGGTTAATAAAGTCTTTTCTACACCATCATAATCCAACGAACCTTTAAACGGAGGATTGGCTAACATTAATGTGTATTGTTCACGGCTACTTT
>JBFIIJ010000299.1:0-3509 GCA_041601315.1 Gammaproteobacteria bacterium | reverse complement strand
TTGATCTAACGATGAGATAGGATCATCAAATACAAATGTTGACTTATCAGCATGCCCTTCCACATCAGCAAGAAACGCAGCGAGAGATATTATCCGAAACTCACCTTCACTTAATATATTATCTACCGCCAATCCTTGTTTATTACCTTCCAATTTGATTTGAAAATATACTCTACCTTTGTCCGATCTTGTTTTTTCTAATTTTACTTTAATTCTTCCTGCACCTAATCGACTAATTTCACCCTGAAATCTCTGAATGTACTCTGTAGTAACAAGCTCCTCAGCCAACGAGGATTTTTTTCGTGATAATATTGCTGTATTAACGAGTGTTTTTGCTTGCGCTATTTTTGCTTTTTTAGCCAGCAAGATTACTTCGGCGGAAATTGCATCCTTTTGCTGCGACACCCATTTTTTAGCTTCTAACTCAAGCAACTCTTTTTTAATCTCTTCTCTTTTATCCTCTTTTGCATCCTCGTCTAACTGTTTTGCGCTTGTTTCCATATTTTCAGACAGAGCTACCAATTCTACCAAAACACTAAAATCGACATCTGCGACAAACTCTTCAGCTTCCTTTTTATTTAGTAAGTCTTTAGACTTTTCAACAATTCTTTCTCTCAATAAAAGAACTTTCGCATACATAACATCATCAAGCTCAGCCGCAGTAGAAAAGCTAGCAATCAATTCTTCCTTTGGTGTGTTTTTGTAATCTTCTTCTAACTTATCGAGTAACTCCCTAGCGGTTTTTGCAGAAGACTCTAGCTCTCCTTTAACAAAGCTCTCAAAATCTGTCAGCCTCTTCTTGGCAGCTTCATCTAAGGGCTGCTGGCAAAGGACACAAACTGCACCTTCTTTCACATGGGGAAATTCATGTTCACAATAAGTTACTGCCTCAGAATATGCCCTTGCTTGTTCCCAGAGTAAATTCCATGCTTCTTCACCAATACCTTTTAATGGACTATTCTCAAATATGTTTTTTGCATACTTAGAAGCGGCCAACTGTTTTACTGAACAATCCTTCTTTGATGCGAGATAGCTGGCACAAGATTCATTATTCAATTTAGATTCCCAATTTCTGTACCCTGCTATTAATTTATTTAACTGCTCTTTTGATTTTCTTATCGCCGTCGCCTTGGCTTTTGGATCAGGTGCTTTTAATCTTACGTTTAGTGCATCAAGCGACTTTTGGTCTTGTTCTACCCATGTGCATTGCTTGTTAATTGCATCTTCTTTGGTATGGGCCGAAATTGATCTATAACACTGAGCTGATTTTGTCGTTGTATATTCATTTGGAATAAGTGGCTTTGCGGATACTAACGCTCTTGATAATTGATCTATTTGACCTGAGAGGTGGTCACTCGCCTTGGTTAATTGCGAAAATAGTCTTAGGAGCGGCGGCTCATATGCCAACTGATTCTCATCAATGACATACACAGACCCGCATGCTGAATCATACAGTTCGACTGCTGATAATTCTTCATTAATACCCTGCTTGATATTCCAATTTAATTCTCGATCATCACCATTATATTTATATTTAACAGTGCATGATTGGCTAGCTGGTAGATCTTTGAAAGTATCAGGGTGCAATTGCCCTGGATTCTTAGCTCCACATATTTGTTTTAATAATCTCGTATAACCAGACTTCCCTGACCCATTTTGTCCATAGATAACACTCAACCCCTCTATTACATTCAATGGGTTTCTAGGATTTAAAGCATTAATCCCGATAATGCTAGATATAGAGCTTATCTCTAGTTTATGTATATGCTCTTCTTGTACAAAAGCACCTGCGTGAATACCTACTGCTTTTGGAACTTCTTCCTCAAAGATAATGCCTGCTTCATTGCCACATATTTTTAGAAGTTCATTGTAATCTGCGTCTTCTAATTCACCTTTCTCAAGTAATCTCCTTGTAACATCTTGTAACCAGGCAGGTCGTTCTTTAAACCATGCTTCGAGTTCTTTTGATAAATTAGCCATTAGTAATCTTCCCTGAAAATGCTGAAGCCAAAATTGATTGTTTGTTTTTTTCTGCTTTAACTAACTGCTGTTCAAGTTCTTCATCTAGGCGTTTAATAGCAGTCAACTTTTCATCCACAATACTTACTATGACTTCCTGCTCCAAGGCAGGAGGAATAGGTACACAATAACTTTTTATATCACCCAGATTCAGGTGAGGATGAGCAGCACCAACAGCTATACTTTCTGCCTGCGCCCTACCTAATGGCCCATTTATTACAGAAATAAAGTAATCACTTGATATAGAATTATGAGACCTAAATATACACATACCCTGTGACAAACAGACTGTTGTATTTGCTGGTACCAATATTCCCCAACCAAAACTCAACTCTCTGCTATAAACTATATCGCCAGATTTAGGGATGTGTCGTTGCGTTTGGGTCTCAAATTCTTCATCACTAACAACCGCTGCCGTTTCAAGTTTAAGTTGTCCATTTACTACATCACGTGGACGTAATGCCGGCCATCCTGATTCAGTATATTTCGGTGTTCTATGAGGACTATCAACAAAAAGTTCACATGCTTGATCTAATGAAGCTATGCACCATTCTTTTGGCACCCCCCCTATATTAAAATCAGAAGGTTCAAGTGCTGACTTATACTTTTCCTTCCACTTATCATCCTTAGGCATTTTTCCTTTGGCTTTGAATTGTTCGAGTTGTTGTTCTTCCCATTTTTGGCGACGTTCTTTGAGAATGCGTTCGAGTAGTTGGGAGGCGGGTTCGAGCTTGTCTTTATTTGTCAGGCGCCATTCTTTGGTTAGCTCACCGGTGACGGCGGCTTTAAGGACGGATTGGCGGTATTGTTTGCGAAGTTGTTTGGCTTTTTTTAGGGCTTCGATGCCAGCGTCGATATGGGAGAAGAGTTCTTCGATTTTGGCGACGATACGTTTTTGTTGTTCGATTGGCGCGACAGGTATTAGTAACTTTTTAAATCTCTCATGAGTTAAATTCAATCCGCTTTCATTGCCTCCGGTTTTCATTCTGTCGATTTCGAATTGCGCCTTGGCACTTAGCAAATATGCTTCTAAATATTTAGAAAGAATTACATCCTCGTCAGCTCTAAACCTATACATTTTTCCTGACATCATTAATCGAGAACGCGTACTGCGAATAAGACAGGGTATACCACACCTGTTTCTAGGACCTGCACATGTCAATAGCAAATCACCAGAATTAACCTCAATTCGAGGCCGTGGCTCAAGAGTTTCTGGTAAACGTTTATTATGAACCTGATCAAAAAAGCCAGGTTGTATCGCAGTTGTTTTTAATACCCCCCAATCCTTATCAGATTCAGAAGGCTCTTTGTGACATCTAGGGCTCCATCCTTGGTGTATAACTTTACCGTCAGGTAATTTTTCAAGCACTTTCGGTATTGGAAGCACCTGCCATCCTTCTGGCAAATCATTTTCTTTCGGTGCTACTTCACTCATGCAATGAGGTATCCATTTAATTCTTGAATTAAATTATCTAAATCTTTCCCAAATA
>JBFIIJ010000298.1:0-3528 GCA_041601315.1 Gammaproteobacteria bacterium | reverse complement strand
GTCAGCAGGTAAGGATCCGGATACGTTGTATCCACGATTAACAAAATCATTGATAACCGGATTAATGATCTTAATTTCTTCTGTGCCCAAATGGCCGTTTTCTCCAGCATGCGGATTCAATCCACAAACGGTAATCGCCGGATGCTTAATACCAAAGTGACTGGACATATCACCAATGACGATACGAATCGTTTTTTCCACTCTTTCAGCTGTTATAGCTTCAGGAACTTCGCGTAAGGGCAAATGTGTGGTGACAAGTGCGACTCGTAATTCAGGACAAGTGAGTAACATAACAGGGTAGGCATCATTACATCGTTTAGCGAAATATTCTGTATGTCCGCTAAATGCGATTCCTGCATCATTAATGATCGATTTTTGAATCGGTGTTGTAACAACAGCATCAAAATTGTTTGCTAAACAAGTATCACAGGCTATATCAAGCATCTCCAGTACATACTTTGAATTTGTTGTATTTAATTTACCTGGAAAGCTAGGCGAGTTTAGTTTTACAGGCAAAACTTTTAATGCTTGATCGTTTTTTATTATTTCTGAAGAAGTGTCTTTTGAAACTGTAGTAATATTGATTGGAGTAGATAATAATTTTGCACGTTCTAATAATAAATCAGGATCGGCAATAACAGTTAGATCATAATCATGTTCGATTTGTGAAAGTTTGATAATTAAATCAGGGCCAATACCTGCAGGTTCACCTGATGTAATTAATAATCGAGGTTTATTATTCTTAGATGTCATCCAGGCGGTATTCGACGTAGGCTTCATCTCGAAGTTGTCGAGTCCAGTTTTGCATTGCCTCATTTAGCTTTCGTTGATGAATTGCCATTCTGGCCTTACCACGTTTGACAGACTCGGTATTATCATAATTTCTTCGTTCTAGTACCTGAAGAATATGCCAGCCAAAGCTGGATTCAAAAGGTTCACTTATTTGATTCAATTCCATACTATCCATTACCTGTTGAAACTCAGGCACAAGTTCACCGGGTGATCGCCAACCAAGATTACCACCATCAATTGCGCTGACTGGATCTTGTGAATTACCTTTTGCTAATAAAGCAAAATCGTCACCGCTATCTATACGTGATTTTAATTGTTCTAATTTAGCTTTCGCCTGTTCGGAAGTGACTAATTGATCCGGTTTTATCAATATATGTCGAGCACGAGTTTGTTCAACAATATTTTCTGTATCGCTTTTCATATCAGAAATTTTTATGATATGAAACCCACTCGGACTTTGAATGAGTTCACTAATGTCACCATTTTTCATGTCTGGGATATAATCAGCAAATAAACTTGGTATATCTTCCGCCTTGCGCCAACCCAAGTCTCCACCGTTATTCGCTGTACCTCCATCAGACACCGTGTTTGCTATTTCAGCGAAATCAGCGCCAGCTAAAAGATCTTCTCGGATTTGAGTGGCTACTTGTTTTACTTGTTTAATTTCATCTTCAGTTGCGCCTTCAGGAAGTGACAATAATATGTGCGATAAGCGAATCTCGGTTTGAAAAGTCCCTTGAAATTCCTGATTTGCCAAAAAGTTATCAATCTCTTTTTCTGTTACTACAATAAGATTTTCAACTTGTCTTTTACGTAATTGAGTCAGCGTAATTTCGTTTCTAATATCTTCACGAAAACTTTCGTAGCTATATCCATCTTGTTCCAGAATTTCTCTGAACTGTGTTAATGAAACCTGATTTTGAGCGGCAATATTACCAATCGTTCTATTTAGAGTTTCATCATCAACTCTAATGCCTGCTCTTTCCGCAAGTTGAAGTTGAATTCGATTTTGGACCAGACTATCCAGAACCTGACGTTCTAAAATTGAGGCAGGAGGTGCATTTGCTCCCTGCTGTTCAATTTGTCCTCGAACAGTTCGCAACTTCGCTTCAAGCTCACTTTGCATAATGACATCTTCATTAACAACCGCGATGATGCGATCCAATGGCACATAGGAATAGGCAAAAGGTTGAAATAAAAATAGGAAAAGCAACCCCAGCACAGTGTGCTGGGGTTTATTTTTGGAAAATCTAAAATTCACTCTGGTAACCGGGGATTTGCTGTTTGAGGAAGTCTACAGTCTTTTTACCTATTCCCGCTAGTCCTTTTAACTCCATTTGTAAGAATATTCCGGTGTCGAATTCACCATTAATATCTGTCAGGAAGCGTCTGGCTACAACTCTCGCGCCCCAGCAACAACTTTCATATTCAACGCCCGCAAATGTTTCTAATGAACGTCCTTCAGGCACGGCATAATTCCAACGACCAACAGCACTCCAGTTCTTGGCAACCGGCCATCTAAATGAAATATCACTCTGTTCAATGTCCGTTCCATCACGTCTAACACGGTAAGCCATGTTTAGTACTTTACCCGGTTCAGGGTTGTAAGTTGCCTGAGCGGTAATTTTTTCTGTACCGTCTCCTATATTTGGGTCGTAAATAATATCGCCACCAATATTCCAATTTTTAATAAATTTAGTATTAACTTCGGCAATAAATGCAGAACTGTCTTCATCACGTACTGTTCCACCTGGAAGAATAATTTCACGATCTTGAAAATAAAAAATTTGACCAACACTAATATGTCCTAAATCTCGCCCTGTCTCCTGATTAATTAAGTGAGAAGTGACTGCAAATGTAAGTCGATTTGCATCGCCACGGCGATCATTTCCACTAAAACGATTATCTCTAAATAGTGTATCAAAAGAGTTTGTGAGTTGACCTGTGTCAAAAACAGGCAGATCGGATTGATCTTCTTTCGGTATATACAGATAAAATAATCTAGGCTCTAGCGTTTGAATGTAATCGGTATTTAAAATACTGGTTTCTCTTTCCAGAAATAGACCACTATCCAGACTGAGTACCGGTAATGTACGGCTTGGGTTTCGCGTGAAGTTAGCCGAATCTTCCAAATTATATTGTGTGTAATCAAGGCTCAGTTTGGGTTCAAAGAAAGTTGCGGTAGTACGCATTGGAAAACTAACATACGGTTCTAGGTGCACGCGTAAACCATTAACGTTGTCGTTACTAGTATTGGCAAAAACATTATCATCGCCACGTTGAAAGTAAACGGTTTCAGTTCCGACACCATAATTAAGTTGTCCGTATGTGCGAGGTGAACCGTAATTTAAAAGTACTTGTGGTAATCGTTTATAAGGTCGAGCTGTTGCTGCAATACTACGATCGACTGTTTGATAATCCTGAACTCGGGTTGTTATATCCCAATTATTACCGCCATAGTAAACGTCGGCACGCCGTTCAAGAAAACGCGTACTGGTCGTACTCAGTTGGCTGCCAAAATCTTCAAAGTAAAATTTATCCGAAACCCGGTTGTAAGTTACGAAAGCATTACCCGTATCTAAAAATTGTTGATTATGTGTCAGGCTAAATGCATGTCTATTTTTATCTTGTCGATTATTATCACTGGCTAAATACTCGAAGTTAATTTCACCTGAAGCACGTGAGAATAAGTATCGATACTCTCCCATTGCCATAACACCACTATCTGTTAATAGC
>JBFIIJ010000297.1:0-3549 GCA_041601315.1 Gammaproteobacteria bacterium | reverse complement strand
CGTGACATTGCCGCTTTCAGAAATTAAACGATTAACAAGTAGCGGTTCATTAATTGCGATATTTTTTATTTTTGCCAGTTCATTGTCGGATAAATAATCGGCATCCGTTGCTAAATCTCTTACAATAAGGTCGTCTTCTTCCGCTTCAGTATGTTGATAATTAGTAATTGAATCGACACGATTGGAGTACGGGATCTGCCAGGATTTTTTCGTTAATTCTTCAACGACTGATAACGCTTCGCGAGAAAAGACATTGCCATTTTCGGGCGCAAGCACAAATAAAACGTTATCGTTTTTAACATACGTGTTTTCCAGAGCTTCGAAGGCAAGTAATTGCGGGTTATCTTCGCTAAAGAATACACGGTAGTTAGTTGTAAAACTGATTAGTCGTCCGCCACTGGCAGCTAATACAACAAAAACAAGGCAGAAAAAGATCACAAGCCATCGATGACTCAAAATCCATTTTGGATAACTTCTTTCTAACCAATTCATTTATTTATCCTGTTGTTAAAGATTGTAAATAGTAAATAATTTGTAAAATATTCAGTAAGTAGGCAAATTTTTTTCTTATTTCTGAAGACCTGAGAGTAGAAATCTGATGACGGATTGGGCTTTTTCTTCAAATTCTTCCTGAGAGAAAAGTGACATGAACATGGGTACATCAAAGACAACGAGCATGGCATTAATAGCCGTTGCCGTATCCATAACATCGTCTACATTAAATTCGCCTGTTTGATTGCCATAAGAGAGTATTTCTATTAACAGTGCTTTGTTACTGGCTATTTTGTCGTGAATCAGTTCTGGCTTGCTTTTAGTGATTTCAGCGCAAACTTCATCTATTTTTTTGTTCTCTAAAGCCGCTTCTTGACTCATTCTCAGCGTTGCCAGTACATATTTTTCCAGTTTCTCAGGTGCACTTAAATTTTTGTCTCGAACAATTTCTTTTAAGACATCTCCTTTTTCACACATGCATTTTTTTGCACAAGCAGCAGCAATTTCTTCTTTGCTTTTATAGTAACGATAAATATTCGCCGCCGACATTCCCGCATCTTCAGCGATTTCAGCCATGGTGGTCTTGTTATAGCCGTATTCGCTAAAACGATTAACAGCAGCTCCAAGAATCAGTTCAGCAGTATTGTGTTTGTCTACGGAGAGTGCAGCATTTTTCATATGGAGGAGAATAGTCAATTAATAGTGAATATTCAATAAAATATTCACTATTAATAATAGTTGAGACTATTCAGGTTTGTTTAACGTTAATTATTTTTCAAAACAGCGTTTTTCAGCCATACGCAGACGGATTTCTTCGATTTCGGAGAAAGTCGTTTTTGAATTGATTCCGTTTTTGTAATCCTGATAGGCGCTATAGCCTAAATAGTAAAGTGCAGGAGTAAATATGGTGCCTACAATACTTGCTACTTGTGTTTTATTGCCATTGTCAGCCGCGTATGAAAAAGATTCTTTTTCTAGTCCGGATGCCTGCATATAGAGATCATTGCAGCTTCTGCTGTCATATAGACTTTCCTGTGCCGGTTTATGCATTTGAACCAGATTTAAAGCGGAGCTTTGTGCACTGACAATTAAGAAAAATAGTAATGTTGTGTATTTTAAAATTCCCATATCCGTTTCCTCATAAATAAGTCCTATAAGGTTTATATCGGCTGAATTACGGAAAATTTTATAAATTATTTTTCTTAAATTTCCTTATATATTCAGTACTTAGAAGGTCGGCGTGAATACGTTCCTCTGTATTCATCTCTTTTTTCAGGTTTTCGCTTATATTTTTAGCTAAAAATATTCCATTCTCAGCTGCAACGCGATACCAGGCATAAGCTTGAGTCCTGTCAGCATCGACTCCTCTGCCATGTAAATAGAGGTAAGCCAACGTATCTTGTGCAGCTGGGTGAGCTGATTTTGCTGCTTGTTCAAACCAGTATGCCGCTTTTGTATCGTCTTGAGTTACGCCTTCCCCACCAAAATACATGAAAGCCAGATTATATTGTGCTTCAGCGTTGCCTTGGTTTGCGAGTTGGGTAAATTGTTCAAGAGCGACTTTATAATTGCCTTGTTCATAGGCTGTCATTGCCGTTATTAGCTCATCAGCATTGGCTGTCAGGCAAAGTGATATAGCGGCGATATAAGTAAATTTACGAAAATTCAAAATATTCTTAGCTCATTAACTGGTTTAATAGCGGTTGATTTATCCAGGTTTGTCCTAATATAGTAACTATAAATAACAAGGATCAGTATGAATACTCTAGAAGAAAATAAATCACTATTTAAATTAGTTGCATCAGCTGTTTTGCTTATTATCATTCTGATGCTTATCTTAATGTTTTATTGGGATACTGAGCCAACAAGTTTTGATGTTCGGCAACAAAGCCAATATCGAAATCAGGGTAGTTCTGAATTTGTTACTGGTTATGTAACGACAGCAACCATGATAGAAGTTGCAGAAACCTTATTAAATAAACGCGGCGGTTATCTTAGTAATGACATCATGCCGCCTAGTATATTTATGGATAATATTCCTAACTGGGAGTTTGGTGTATTAACTCAAGTACGTGATCTGGCAAGATCAATGCGGAATGACTTTAGTCGTTCGCAAACACAATCGATCGAAGATAATGATCTGATGGTTGCCGACCCACAATTTCATTTCGATTCTGAATCATGGATATTACCTGCGACAGAACGTGAATATAAAAAAGGAATTTTTGCGCTTAATAATTACCTTACTCGTTTATCTGATCCTAATGAACAGGACGCACAATTTTTTGCGCGGGCAGATAATTTACGAGATTGGTTAGCTATTGTTGAAAAAAGATTAGGCAGCTTGGCGCAACGTTTAAGTGCCAGTGTAGGGCAGGCAAGAGTCAACACTGATCTGGAAGGCGATGCAGAAGCAACACAATCAACTGTGAAACCGGATCTTGTCGAGGTAAAAACACCATGGTTAGAAATTGATGATAATTTTTATGAAGCGCGTGGAACATGTTGGGCGCTGATTCATTTTATGCACGCGATTGAATACGACTTGCATGATGTATTACAAAAGAAAAATGCATTGGTTAGTTTGCGACAAATTATTCGTGAACTGGAAGCAACCCAAGATACTGTCTGGAGCCCTATGATACTAAATGGAACAGGTTTTGGTTTCTTAGCAAATCATTCCTTAGTAATGGCATCTTATATTTCTAGTGCGAATGCAGCAGTGATTGATCTTAGAAATTTATTGGAGCAGGGTTAACCTTTCTTTTAGTCATCATCTACCTTTTGATCATTCGCTTGCAGAGGAATGCTTAAGAGAAAACAGCTTAAAAACAGTAGTGTTTTTGTTTTAAGGAACATTTAAGGCCTCGTAATAAATACTCTAAGGCTTTAGAGATTGAAGTTATAAAAAAGTTTCTAATTCATTTACTGAGTTGAGATAAAATTTCCGTAGGCTCTCGAGCCTTCACCCGTTTCAATGGTTTCAGTAACGTCTAATGTATTTGTATCAATGACTGATACTGTGCCATCAAACCAGTTTGCAACGTAAACACTTTT
>JBFIIJ010000296.1:0-3559 GCA_041601315.1 Gammaproteobacteria bacterium | reverse complement strand
TTTTAAGAACGGATTATTTCCCAATAATAATATATTTGGAGATTCACCCATATTATTTATGTTGAACTCACTAAAAAGTGATTTCGACATAGTATTTATCTCATCTGTCACATTATTTTCCATACGACTTCCTATATCACTTCCCATATCACTTCCTATATCACTTTCTACACCAATCGCATAATTATCGTCCATCATATAAAATGCGATGTGATAATAATAATAATATCAAAAGAGCAAAAGTTGATATTTCTTTATAGTTTGCGTATGTAAAATAACGAAACTTATATATTTATTTCCGCATCCACATATATATTAATTCATGTACCCAATGATTTAATCACAATAATATATTTTGACTTAAAATAGTAATTACCACTGAATAGTAACGACACGATGTATAATTGGTAATTGATAATAATTACATTAATAAATGATACTCAGTGTCATAAGTAATTTAATTAATATTTTTGCGCTAAATAATTATAGTATTACGGCATATCAATAAATCATTATCAATTTTTGTTATCGTTCCGGCTAGTCACAAGTCGTAAAAAACTTAGAATTATTTACAGAGAACTTAATGAAAAGTCTAAAAAGGCTGAGTAAAAAGATTCGATGAATAATTCCGCAGATATAAAAATTGATAGCCAAAACGACTATCAAGAAATATCAAGTTTATTGTGACGGCAGATATTCGTATTATAGGAGAGATGTTGGTGGTGGTAATAGTGAATGGTTCAAGACTTTTTGATACCAATGTGGATAATGATATGAATACATAATAAATTATGTGGTTCATATTGCATTTTGTATTTTGTTGTAAAATGATGTTTATAATTTAAGTATAAGTTATGAACGTCCTTGATTAATTAAAGAATTAATCAATTTTTGTCGAGATATTTACCTTAGGAGGAGGTTTTAGTTCCTTGGTCTCGTAAGTCTTTCCGGCTTTCAGATAATTGCATAGTGCCATAATGCGCTTTCGTATTGTTTTTTGTTGTGTCGCGGGTTGCGACACAATAGGAATATCAATAATAACATCATTGTTAAGAATCTCTTTTTCTTCTTCACAAATCGCTACTTCAAGCATGTGAGTTTTATTAGTGGTATGAACTTCACAGTGTTCAATGATGAGAATAGTTGCACCTTTGTGAAGGAGTTCGTCTAGCATGTTAACCGCTATTTTTCCAGACGTTTCATCAAGGCCAGCCAAAAGCTCATCGATCAAAAAGACCCACCCATTAAGCTTATCTGCAATGCAAGCTTGGAAAATGAGCTTGATGAACATAATGCGCTTTTTCTGTCCTGGCGACGGATGATCGAAGGGTTTATCCATTGTTTTCTGAGACACTTTACTTTGAACACCGAGTATTGTTGCAAGTTCGCATATTTTATTTATCTGCTCCCAGTTTTTTTCCCACGTGGCACCTGAACCGAGAAACCAATGCATTGCAGTTACCTTTTCCGCTTCCGTTACAGCTGGTGTCTGTTCCATGCATCGTACAATAACATCAGGATAGTATCTTTTAAGCTCAATGGCTGTATGCCCTAGTGCTACGCTTTTTCCGCAACCAGAATTACCATTTAACCGCACAAGCGTACCCGGTGGCATGGGATCCAACTCGTGAAAATCCGTTGACACGCCGTATAGGACATGTTCAAGGCCAATGTACTTTTTTTTCTCGTATGATTTTTCCGGTACATATTTTTCAAGAAAATCTTGAAGAGATGCGAATTCTGATATCAGAGTTTGTGCATGTGTTATTGCTGAAAAAACACCCCACATGCGCCAACTCGCCGTAGCAATGAGACCCTGAACAATAATGATCCTCGTTAGATCTCCGTCAGATCCAATAGCACTTGCAAAGTTGATAGTAGATAAAACAATCACGCCCTCGATACAGCACTCAAGAAAAGTGAATTTGAACATTGATGACTTATTAAGAATAAGATGCATACGCCCTTTCATGTTACTATATATGGACATTGTGTTCACCGTATCGCCTGCGTTTCCATTAAAGCGGTCTTGAGAAATCACATCAGCTGTTTCCATGATAAGAACGTCTACAGAGTTGGTTGCTTTGTTTGTCTCCCTCATTTTTTTATAGTGCGATACTTGAATCAAAATACCAATTAACAGAATAGTTGCCAATCCTGTAAAGGTAATCCACATGGGGAACTCGACTTTTATAGCTATTGTTCTGAGCACTGCGCACACCATAATGATAGAGCGAACAAGGGATGTGATACAGCTTATGAGGGAACCAACTGCATTTGCCCCAGATGCGATTGCAGATGTGATTTCCTTATCGCCAAGTTGAAAAGTTCCCATGACAAGATCGATGGATTCAAGCATAGTATAATGGTGTTGTCTAACAGTCTCCTTTATGGCCATCGTTGATGATTCCATAATGAATCGCGCAATGGTCGGAAATACGATAGTGCCAGCGACAGCATAAAAGGAACCGCTGATGACCCACTTGTTAATTTGGTCAATGTTGTTTTGGCTAACACCATCTAGAACACTAAAACGAGCAAGTCCCTCATAGTAGGTTGCATATGCCGCCGCAACTTGAAACATCATGGCGATGAATATGAATGGCCACTGCCCAGCCTTATCAATCTCCCACAAGGACACCGCTGTTACAGTTTTTGGATTTTCGTTCCTCAGCATAAAATGTCTATGTACTATTACTAATAAAATGCTAGTCGAAAATAATGCATATTTCATTTTTTATTTGCACACACCCAACTAAATTATATATTAACTTTAAACTGTTTATATACAGAGTGCCGATGTAGCACTTTTCGATAAACTTCAATTCTGTGCAAATTTATAAAAGTAATGCTTAATTTCAGACAATTTAATTAATAGGCATGTCCGGTTGCATACTCATGCCTTTTTTATTCATTTCATAGTCATTAGGTAGAATATGCACTTTCGTTATTTTAATTATACAATCCGTCTAATGTCTTATTTGTTTCTAAAAAGAGATATCTAATGAATCACTCCGTTCGAACAGTTGGACAGTTAGTAACCGGCTCCGGTCTTTAGACCATCGCCAAACTTCGTACGGGGTTGTAGTAGTAAGTCACTGTATGGTCTCGGAGTGTAACGACGTAGCGAGATTTATCGAGCAGGCGAAGTCATGAGCCATCCCATACAACTTAGACGAAGTCGTACATCATATTTTTCATATTTGATTTTGTAACATATGTACTTTTGTAATTATTTTAAGTACATAATATGATCGAGTGCTAAAATTATCATTCGATTGAGAGATAAAAAAATTGCCATACTTCCGCCGATGACAAATAAATCATTTTTATAATCGGTCGTTACTAGTACTTTTTACATTACTTTACTAACCCTAACAATCATCGCGAGTAAAGTCGGATCACCACATCGATCTTTGATCACGTCGATTTTTGATCACGTCGATTTTTGATCACGCAAATCTTTGATCACATCGATCTTTGATCACGTCGATCTTTGATCACGTCGATCTTTGATCGCGTCATCCTTTCAGTTCACCCTTGGGATTATCCATCGCCC
>JBFIIJ010000295.1:0-3569 GCA_041601315.1 Gammaproteobacteria bacterium | reverse complement strand
TATCTATCACCTTGAACGATATCAACATCGCTTATCTATTGATGGCGAGCCACTTTTTTATTTCGCTATTGCAGGTAAGAAAAATGCAGATGTCCCAGATGAATATTTTGAAAAATATATGGATGACGAGTAAATAATCTAGAAATGGTGGCTATGGGTGGAATTGAACCACCGACCCCAGCGTTATGAGTGCTGTGCTCTAACCATCTGAGCTACATAGCCATTGTTTGATTTTCCGGTTCTTCTAATGGTTTAGAAGAGGGAACGGGATTGTCTTTTCTATGGGAGGTCTTGTCAAGAATAGGATTACCGGAGTCCTTCAATTATCTCCTTCAACCTCTTTAGTCAACGCGTGCCGAAGATCACCATGGTTTTGCCGGAAACGGAGATTAAATGATCTTCCTCCAGGCTTTTTAGTACACGGCCAACCATTTCTCGGGAACAACCGACAATTCGGCCCAATTCCTGTCGAGTAATACGAATTTGCATGCCGTCAGGATGAGTCATGGCATCGGGTTCTTTACATAAATCCAGTAAGGTACGTGCAACACGTCCTTTTACATCGGTAAAGGCTAAATCGCTAACTTTGCGGCTGGTGCGGCGTAGGCGCAAAGCCATTTGAGATGCGATTGAAAAGAGTAATTCCGGAAAAATAGTATGTAAGTTCTGTAATTTTTCATAGCTGATTTTAGCGATGTCAGATTTTGTTTTTGCCCGAACAAAAGCTGTACGGTTACTGTTTTCTTTTTCTGAAAATAGACCAATTTCACCAAAGAATTCGCCCGCATTCAGGTATGCCAAAACAATTTCATTACCTTTGCTGTCTTCTATCATCACCGTTACAGAACCGCTAATAATGAAATATAAATCATTTGAAGGATCACCTTCTTTTATGATCAACTGTTTTGCGGCATACGTTTTGTGGTGGCAATGCTCTAGAAAACGAGATGTTATTGAATCCCCTTCCTGAGAGGTTGGAATCGCCATAATTGTTGTCCCCCGACTATTTCACGGCTGCTAACTTAATATGAACTATGTTACTCTTTTTCCAGAAAATCAACCGCTTGGAGTTTTAAATTGGATATTAAAGTTAGTTGGGCTGGCGAAGCTGCATTTATAGGTGAATCGGGGTCAGGACATAAAGTCGTTATGGATGGGCCTCCAGAAGGTGGAGGACGTGATCTCGGACCACGACCGATGGAAATGCTGTTATTGGGAACGGGTGGATGCAGTAGTTACGATGTTATTTCTATTCTGAAAAAATCACGACAAGATGTCAGAACTTGTGAAGTTGAGATAAGTGCAGAACGCGCCGACAGTGAACCTAAGGTATTTACCAAGATTCACATCCATTTTAAGATTTCGGGTATTGATCTTAAAGAAAAGCAAGTAGAACGGGCAGTTTCTTTATCTGCGGAAAAGTATTGTTCTGCCTCAATTATGCTCGGCGCAACCGCCGAGATCACTCATGACTATGAGATTTTTGAAGCTGGCGGTACTTTATAACGATGCTCGTTTAACTGCTCGGCAACTCGTTTGAGTAAATTAGATTCATCTTCGCCCTTGCGCCACGATGATACGGCAATCGACGTAGGAATCTTTTTGTGATTTTCAGGTAGTTTGAAACGATTCAATTGAAACTTTATTTTTCTGGCGAGCTTATTGGCTGCTTCTTCACCTGTTTCTGGCAGGATGAGAAGAAAGTCTGACATGTTCCAGTGGCCAACATCGTCTACCCAGCGTAATTTATCTCTTAGGATCATCGCTATGGCATGATTAATACTTTCGTTATTTACATCTGAATCCGGTGCTACTCTTAGCATGATGACAGATAGAGGGTTGAAGTAGCGACGACTGCGTGAAACATGGAGTGATAATTTTTTTAAAATGCCATGTCGTGTATACAGTCCAGTTTGTTCCTCAACTTGTTCAAAGCCAAATTGAATCTGGTCATCTGAAAGATTTTTGAATTTAACCAGGCAACCTATCTCGGCAATGTCATCAAACTCTGAAGCTAAAGTTTTTGACAGATAGTTAAAATTAAAAAGTGTTTCGGTGCTTGGGCTATTGATATGTTGTCGGGCAATTCTTTCGGATATTGGGAAAATATTTGTGCCGGGCAGTTCAGAGCGCATATGTCCGATGAGTTGTCTGGCTTCAAGTCCGACTTGTTCGCAAAGTGTTTTATTTACCCAGATTATTCTGTTGTCAGAATTAACAAGAAATATACCCACTGGCATCAGGTGGAGCAATGATAATACTTTGTCTGAATTTAATGTTGGTAGTTGAATCACGGCTGACACCCTAAAGTTAAATGTTTGTTGTTGATAGAAACTCTATCGACAATATTCAGGAAAACTTTAGTCCTAATTAGAGCTGTTTTGGAGAGACTTTACCTTTGAACGGGCTAGGGAAAAGCCATTAAACGATTGTTATATATAAGATTATTGCGTCTTATTAATTATTCTGGATATTCGGTGCGCATCATCATGGCAACAGGGCCAGTGACTATTTTATGAAACAGGGAAGATTGACGGTTTGTATCGGTTTTTCGGTAGATATGTTTCAGGTGAGTTCGGACAGTGGAAATGCTGATATGTAATGCTTCTGCTGCTGCATCAACGTCAGGGTTTTCAAGTAATTGGGATACTACGCGGGATTCAGCGGGGGTTAAATTGTAAATTTGATTTAGTACATCTTCGAGTACCGGAGACTCTTTTATAACTGGATCTTTCTTATTTTTATCAAGTGCAAAGCGCACAGTTGTTTTAAGATCGGTATCTCTTAGTGGTTTATTAATAAAGCCATACGGGTTAGTTCTCTGTGCACGAGCAAGTGTTTTCTCATCACTATGCGCCGTCACATAAATGACAGGTATGAGAAAGTTTTCCATGATAATTTCAGCAGTATCGATACCATCCAGACCTTTACCTAGATTGACGTCCATTAGGATAAGATCTGGTTTTATTTTTTTAGTTTTCTCAATTGCTTCTGCGCCTGTGCAAGCAATGTCGGGGACAGTGAAACCAAAGTTTTCAAGATATAGTTGCATGACATTGGCCGTAGTACGGTCATCATCGACAACTAATATTAGCTCTCCTGGCATTATTGTTCCTCCATGAATTTAAAGAGTTTTATTTGCGAGTACCTTATTATAGCGAACTATATGAAAAAGATTCTACTCTGAGTTCAGTATAGTGTTTTAAATAGTAAATGTACTTCGTCTTTATATAAAAGCGCACTAAAAAATAAGTAATAGTCACTAATTTGAAGTTTTGACTTCAATTTAAATCTTTTTTGGATTTTCGGCGCGTTTTATATAAAAACGATAAATGTCATTACTAAGTTCAAATTTAACAATTTCATGTTCGGTACGTGCGCAATAAGCTTCAAAGTCAACTTGGGAGTGAGGATCGGTTGCTTCAACTAAAAGAATCTCACCCGCTTTCATTTTATTGAGAAGCACTTTAGTTTTAAGAATAGGTAATGGACAGTTCAATCCCTTGGCATCAAGGGATTGATCAAATTTAATCTGGTTGTCTGTTTCTGTATTCATCAAATAGAGTTTA
>JBFIIJ010000294.1:0-3583 GCA_041601315.1 Gammaproteobacteria bacterium | reverse complement strand
GAAACGATTAAAGTGACCAATACCGAAAGCGGTAAAGAAATGGATGTGGTTGTTTTTTCCAAAAAGGCGAGTCAAATCACCGTTGTTATTGGTGAAGGTGTTCATAGTGTGCAATGTGATTTACTTCCCACTAAATACAAAAATTCTTATGCCGGCAGCGTATTAGGTCGCGAGATGATTTACCATCGTAGCGTTGAAGAAGTTCAGGCTGAGTTAGACCATGATAATCCTGCACTAAAGAAGAGTAGATCGTTTAAGAAGTAAGGCGTTACTATGTTTGTAGTTTTGACAAATATCGATAGAGAATTAATTCCTTACATTCTCTACTATTTATTATCCCCACAAGTATAGATATGCAATCACACCTCATGACTATTGGTATGCTCGCAGGTGGCCTAGGCTTGTTTATGTTGGCCGTTAATATGATTACCAACGGTTTAAAGTTGGCGGCTGGCCATGCTTTACGTGACATGTTGACAAGATCGACTCGTACTCCTTTACGCGGAATACTTACCGGGCTATCTATCACCGCCATTGTTCAATCATCTAGCGCAGTTACCGTCGCGACAATTGGTTTTGTGAATGCCGGATTAATCAGCATGTATCAATCTCTCGGAATTATCTTTGGTTCTAATATTGGCACAACCGTTACAGGTTGGTTGGTGGCAATCATCGGATTTAAAATTAATGTAGATGCATTCGCTTTACCCTTAATTGGTGTTGGTATGCTTTTAAACTTAACAGGGGGCAAAAGCAGTCGTGCTCATTTTGGTTTAGCGCTTGCTGGTTTCGGTCTTTTCTTTATTGGTATTGATGTGCTTAAAGATGCTTTTGAAGGATTAGCGGCCTCTATCGATCTTCAACGTTTTACCTTAGACGGCGCTGCGGGTGTTTTCATGTATGTCGGTATCGGTTTTCTCATGACCGTTCTTACTCAATCTTCCAGTGCTGCGATTGCGATAACGTTAACTGCAGCTACGGGGGGTATTATAGGGATTTATGCTGCTGCTGCGATGGTGATCGGCGCGAATGTGGGAACAACATCAACAGCAGCACTAGCAGTTATTGGTGCAACTTCAAATGCCAAACGTGTCGCCGCCGCACATATGATCTTTAACCTGATAACGGGAATAGTAGCGTTACTTATTCTGCCGTTACTTTTTCTGGTAGTGAAAAACACCGGAGAGTTACTTGGTCTGGAAGATATCCCCGCAGTTACGTTGGCTTTGTTTCATACTACCTTTAATGTGTTTGGTGTACTTTTGATGTGGCCTATGAGTCAGCGTTTGACTCGATTTCTTAAAAAACAATTTGTTACTCAGGAAGAAATTGAAGGGCGTCCAAGGTACCTTGATAAGAATATTGCTGAATCACCAATGCTTGCAGTAAATGCACTTGCGTTGGAACTGTCGCGTGCCGCAAATTTTGCCAGGCGTATGGCGACAGATGTATTGAGTGCAGACAAGGATAAAAATAAACGAATTGCCAGCGATCATTTAGTGATAGAAAAACTTACTCATGCAGTAGCTGAATTCATTACGCAAATGGAAAGAGAATCTCTTTCTAATGAAGTCGCTGAGCAACTCAAAAAAGTATTACGTTCAGAGCAGCATCTTATAACTTGTGCAGAAGAAGCAAATGATATAGCTAGTGCCCCACCTGAATTAACAATGATTGATGAAGTAGGATTAATGGTTCGTATTGCATCTTTTCAAGCAGAAGTTATTACGCTTATAGATCTGACTGATCTTGACGCAAAAGCATTTTCTCTAAGTGAATTAGAGACTCAGTTAGAGAAAGTTCAGGTTTTGTATGAAGATGTTAAAGCATCTCTTCTACATGCTGGCGTTGATCTACGTATACCAATTCCTAATATGAACGATATGATTGAACAGCTTAGTAATGTTCGACGCATGGTTCGACAATTGTATAAAGCTACTCGAAACTTGAATGAAGTTTATGAATTTGCGGGCATTCATTCAGCGAAAGAATCCGATTCCGATTCCGATGCACAAGAAAATGATCAATCATCAAAAGCCACCCCTCAACTTGATTAGTAAAATAATTTATTACTCGTCTTTTATAGAAATTAAACTTAATTAGTAGGATTTAAAAATGGAAGAAATTTTCGTCAATTCTTTTGTCTGGATAGGCATCCTGTTTTGTATTAGTCAGTCAGCCATGTTCTCCGGTTTAAATTTAGCTTTGTTGGGCGTTAGTCGTTTGCGTCTGGAAGTAGAAGCACACGCAGGAAACCCGGCCGCATTAAAAATTCTTGCATTGCGTAAAGATTTTAATTTTCTACTGACGACGATTCTTTGGGGTAATGTAGCAGTCAATGTTTTATTAACTATGCTGTCTCAGTCCGTAATGACAGGTGTCATTGCGTTTTGTTTTTCAACATTTCTTATTACTTTTGCCGGCGAAATATTGCCTCAGGCTTATTTTTCGCGTCATGCTATGCGTATGGGTTCAATGCTATCACCATTATTACGAATTTATCAGTTTATACTTTTCCCAGTCGCTAAACCTTCGGCATTATTTTTAAGTTGGTGGCTTGGTGAAGAGGGTATTAATTATTTCCGTGAATCAGATTTAAAAACAGTGATTCGAAAACATATCGAATCGGGAGAATCAGATGTCAATCGTATGGAGGGAACCGGTGCTATAAACTTTTTAGCATTGGATGATATTCCTGTTAATCAGGAAGGTGTCACTATCGATCCAGAGAGTATGATTAGTTTACCCACTGAAAACGGGATGCCTGTGTTTCCGAAGTTTGAACGTCAAACTGAAGATCCATTTTTGCGCAATATTAATCGTTCCGGGAAAAAGTGGATCATTATTGTTGATGAAGACAATCAGCCCTGCATGGTTTTAAATGCTAATAACTTTCTGCGAGAATGTTTATTCAAGAAAGGCTCTATAAATCCGTATGCTTATTGTCATAGGCCTATAAAAATAACCGATTCGAATACTCTTGTCGGCGAGGTGCTAAGTAAGCTTAAAGTAGAAGCAAAATCTGAAGCAGACAACGTTGTTGATGATGATCTTATTCTTTTCTGGTCAAATGAAAAACGAATTATTACAGGAGCCAATATCCTTGGGCGACTATTGCATGGCATTGTCTTGAGAAGCCCATTATCATCTACTGCATAATTTTTATGTCTAAATTGATTTATTCGGACTTGTGTAGTGTATACCCACGAAGTAACCAGCCAACTATGATGCCAATAAAAAAGAGAAATATAATCATCAAAGCGCGAGACATTTCCAGTTGCCATATCAAAAAGTGTACTTCAATAACGGCAATGTTCTGAACAATAAAAATTAAAGAGAGCGCGATCAAGCTTACGATAATTATCATTCTAAAATTCATGACTTATACCTGTTTATTTCTGGATACGATTTTATATTAAGTGTAGTACATGCATAAAGTTTTGATGTAAATCAATGATAGAAATGTTGTTTCAAATATAATTGTTTATATAACATTACATAAACAGGGAGATTTGGATGGTTAAATTGACATTTTTGGGTGCAACGGAAGGTGTTACTGGTTCATGTTATCTTCTTGAAACAG
>JBFIIJ010000293.1:0-3596 GCA_041601315.1 Gammaproteobacteria bacterium | reverse complement strand
GAAAATGAAAAAGCTGAATTAATACCTGCAGATGATCTTTGGGGAAAATCGGTTTGGGCAGTTGATGAACTAATACATGCGAAGCATCAAGATCCTCTATTACGTATTGCAGCAGTTGGACGCGCAGCGGAAAGTGGTTGTTTGTATTCCGCTATTGTTAATGATTTACATAGAGCAGCTGGTCGTTCTGGTGTTGGTACTGTTATGGCATCTAAGAACCTTAAAGCTGTCGTAATACGTGGCACTAAAGGTGTAGGTGGTATCAGCGATCCTGAAAAATTCTTTAAAGCGGCTCAGGACGGGAAAAAAGTTTTAGCTGAAAATGCAGTAACTGGTGAAGGTCTTCCTGCACTAGGTACGCAAGTGTTAATGAATGTTATTAATGAGGTTGGTTCATTGCCAACCCGCAATCATCAGGATGTCCAGTTTGAAGGCGCAGCTAACATTTCTGGTGAAGCCATGAAAGAAATTCGAAAAGGTGATGGTCGACCTAACTTGACGACGAATGCGGCATGTTTTGGTTGCACAATTGCATGTCAGCGAGTCTCTACTGTAGATAAAACGCATTTCTCAGTTAAAGATAAGCCTGAATATCATGGTAACTCAGGTGGTCTTGAGTTTGAGAATGCTTGGTCATTAGGTGCTGATTGTGGTGTTGATGATCTGGATGCAATTACATTTGCAAATTACCTTTGTAACGAGGATGCCGTCGATCCCATTTCTCTTGGTGCGACGATAGCCGCTGCTATGGAATTGTTCGAAGAAGGTGCTATTACGGTAGAAGACACTGGCGGCGTGGAACTGAAGTTCGGTTCTGCTGAAGCACTTATTTGGGCAACAGAGGTTACTGTCAGAGGTGAAGGTTTTGGTAAAGTACTTGGTTTAGGTTCAAAAAGACTGTGTGAAAAAGATGGACGTCCAGAACTATCTATGACCGTCAAAGGACAGGAGTTTCCAGCATATGATCCACGAGGAATACAAGGTATCGGTCTTGCCTATGCCACCTCTAATCGCGGAGCCTGTCACCTAAGGGGATATACCGTGGCATCTGAAATCATGGGTATCCCTGTTAAAACCGACCCACTTGAAACAGATGGCAAAGCGGAGTTAGTTAAAGCCTTTCAGGATGCTACTTGCATTGTTGATTCTGCCGGGATCTGTGCTTTTTCAACCTTCGCCTGGACTATGGAAGACATTGCGCCACAAATTGATGCAGCATGCGAAGGAGATTGGAGTGCTGACAGATGTATGGAGGTAGGTGAACGCATTTGGACTATGGAACGTGATTTTAATCTTGCAGCCGGTTTGACGGGCAAAGATGACACCTTACCTAAACGTTTGTTAAAAGACATCGCCGCTAAATCTGGTCCAGCAAAAGGTAAAGTTAATGAATTAGGTAAAATGTTACCTGAATATTATCAGATAAGAGGATGGACACCTGAAGGTGTTCCTACTGATGAAACCCGTGCTCGTCTTGGTCTTTAGGCTACAAGGAATAATACGATGAAACATGTGATTGTGGGAGCAGGGCCATCGGGCGTAATTGCCGCAGAAACTTTACGTAAAGTTGATCCAACATCAAGCATTATTATGATAGGTGATGAGCCTGAAGCACCATATTCACGTATGGCTTTGCCTTATTTAATAATTGATAAAATTGACGAATCAGGCACCTATCTTAGAAAAGATCCTTCTCATTATAGTAAGAAAGAAATTGATGTTATTAAAGATCGTGTCACTCAAATTGATTCAAAATCAAAAACATTACAACTTGATGATCACGATTCAATTTCGTATGACAAACTTTTAATCGCAACAGGTTCTCATCCTATTCGACCACCAATTGATGGTATGGACTTACCGGGCATTCATTCTTGTTGGACGTTGGAAGATGGTCGAAATATTGTTGAAAAAGCCAAACCAGGCGCAAATGTTGTTTTAATGGGAGCCGGTTTCATTGGTTGTATTATTTTGGAAGCATTGGCATTGCGTAAGGTGAATCTTACTGTCATTGAAATGGGTGACAGAATGGTTCCACGAATGATGGATCAGACCGCCGGAAATTTAATAAAAAATTGGTGTTTAGAAAAGAAAGTCGCTGTTCATACTTCGACACGTGTTGAAGCAATAGAGAAGGGTACAGGCGAATCGTTAAAAGTAAAATTGGATAGTGGTGATGTGCTTGATGCAGATCTGGTTATTTCTGCGACAGGCGTAGCTGCTAATATACAATTTGTTGAAGGAAGCGGACTCGAAACGGAATTTGGAATTCTTGTGAATGATCGTTTGCAGTCGAATGTTTCTGATATTTATGCAGCAGGTGATGTTTGTCAGGGCAAAGATTTTTCGACGGGTGAATATAGCGTGCAAGCAATTCAACCAACTGCAGCAGATCATGGACGTATTGCAGCGATGAATATGGCTGGAAGAGATACCGTTCATCAAGGTTGTATTAATATGAATGTATTGGATACGATGGGACTAATATCAAGTTCATATGGTTTGTGGATGGGTGTTGATGGTGGTGAGTCGTCACGACTTTGTGATGAAAGCCGTTACCGATATCTGAAACTTGAATTTGAAGACGATATTTTAGTAGGTGCACAGTCATTAGGATTAACTCAACATGTCGGTGTTTTGCGTGGATTGATACAAACCAAATTGAAGCTGGGAAAGTGGAAAGATCATTTGTTAAAAGATCCAACTCGAATTATGGAAGCCTATCTGGCTAATACACAAGCAATTGGTCATAACGCTGGAGTAATATAAATCGAGTAATGGAAATTACTTTAAAGCTTTATGCTGGCTTAACTCAGTACCTTCCTGAAAATTCTGATAAGCATGCTGTACATCTTGAAATCTCATCATCGGAAACAGCCTTTTCAATTCTTGACAAATTTAATGTGCCTAAAGAATCTGCACATTTAGTTTTGTTAAATGGTGTTTATATAGACCTAGATGAAAGAGAAAAATCCATTTTTAATGACGGCGATACGCTTGCTGTGTGGCCACCTGTTGCAGGTGGATGATTGTTATCATAGTTTTTCATTAGATGATTGAACGTCATGAACGAGAGATGAGTATTTCTCATCAGGATTTTTTTCGCTTACTTCCTATTGCACTGAAAAATATCGATTATGAAATGACGGATAATAAACAGATTCACATGCAATATGCAGGAGGCAAAATAGAAATAATTCCTGGAGTTGAGCACAAACGTAAAATTGCTTCTTTAGAATTACCTGTTTTATATATTGTTTTCACTTTTGCAGATATTTCATCTGGAGATATATCACAATTCTTTGCTGATTTTAGTCGTACTTATCAACGTGGTGGGGGCTAAACTGTTCTTTATTAAAAATTCATAAGTTATTGAATTATAGTATATATTTGTAATTGTTGCATATTAGCAACAATTAATGTGTTAAGTTGAAATTTATTTTATAGAATTTATTTTAATAGATTACCTATAACTGTTGAAAAATGTAGATAATTCATTATGTTTGTTGCTAAAAAACAACGAAATATTCAAGTAAACAAATTTGTTGTTTAAATGCAAAAAATATTTGCAACGTATGTAAAACTGTTGTATTTTT
>JBFIIJ010000292.1:0-3605 GCA_041601315.1 Gammaproteobacteria bacterium | reverse complement strand
TGAATAGCTTTATTTTGGACTGTTTAATTGTGTCTAATCAGAGCTTTTGAATATCAAAACCTGGTCTCACATAATTAACTATATTAATTACAACAACTTAACCTAATGAAAATATTTTAAAACATCATTTCAAATTGACTATACTTTTTTAGTATAAAAAAGAATGCATCTAAAAGTCACAACGGGGATAGCCATTGTAATCTTATGCGTATTATTTAACGCAGAGGTAGTAATCGCTGAGCCTCAATTTAATGGAGATATTCTCAAACTTAGGAATGTTGTTAGCCTTGAAGTTCTTGAAGACCCAAATAATTCTCTCGATATCGATAAAATCATTTCATCAAATCACCAGTATAAATTTGAAAAGTATAACGATAAGTCATTCAATTTTGGTCTTAAACAAACCACCGTCTGGTTACGCATTAGCTTCACGAATGACATTTTAAATCATATTGACTTTCTTGAAGTCGACAATCCATATCTGGATCTAGTTAAATTATATATACCGACTATTGATGAGTCATACATAGTACAGGAAGCAGGTGATTCAATTCCTTTCAATCAACGTCCAAATTTATTTCGAACCTTTATTTTTAATATAGGAAGTTTTACGAACGAATTACCAAACCAGCCCTATTATCTACAGATCAGATCAGGTGGAGATATGCATTTTATCTTACGACTATGGTCGGATACTAATCTCTTTTCATATACATCAAATAGCCAGGCTCTCATGGGTTTCTATTTCGGCCTGATTATTGTAATGGCACTATATAACCTATTTATATTCTTTAATATTCGCGAAAACTCCAATCTATTATATGTCATCTATATTATATGCTTCGGTCTTTTTATAGGATCTAGAAATGGCATTGCCTTTCAATATCTTTGGCCAAACAATCCAGACTGGGCACAAATTAGTACTATATTTTTTACTGGTCTTGTCATCATATCAGCATTCGCATTTTCAAGAGAATTTCTGCAAACTTCAAAACATACCCCCAGACTAGATAAAATAATTCTAATTTTAATGGGATTTGCATTTGTAGAAATACTGATGTCATTAGCAAGAGAAGTTCCAATGGCAACAAAATGGAGCGTTGCTATTGGACTATGCTTACCTCCTATAATTTGGTTATCAGGTGTATTAAGCTGGTTTGCAGGATACCGTCCTGCACGTTTTTTGGTAATTGCGTGGTCTTTTTTTCTCATTACGATTCTTATAGGTGGATTCACACATGCAGGTTTACTACCGATAAATACATTTACTGGTCATAGTATGCAAATAGGGTCAGGTGTAGAAATCATATTACTGTCTTGGGCACTAGCCGACCGAATGTCCATCCTCATACAAGAAAAGGAAAAACAGCAAATAAGCTATCAGGAGAAACTTCAACAACATAACTTAACTCTTGAACAACAGGTACAAGCACGAACTTTAAAGTTGAATGAAGCTGCTGAAATTGCGAATCAGAAAGCGAACTTGCTTGAAAAGGTAAACTATAGGCTTGAAGAGATTGCAACTCGGGATGGACTAACAGGCTTGCTTAATCACTCTGCATTTATTGAACAATTCAAACATATCATTGAAGACGCAAAACGATATGAGTATTACATATCTGTATTAATTTTAGATATTGATAATTTTAAAAAAATTAATGATACATTCGGTCATATTATAGGTAATAAAGTTTTATGTTCTTTATCCAATATTTTAAAAGATGAATTACGTGAATCAGATATTGCTGCTCGTTTTGGAGGCGATGAATTTTTAATTGTATTAACTCGTGCTACTCATGTTGAAGCTGTTGATAAAGCAGAGAAATTGCGTCATAAATTTTCTAAATTAAAATTGAACGAGGCAGAAAAGTTACTATGTAGTATAAGCATAGGTGTAACAACAGTTGATTGGCGTAATCACCATACGGATTATAATTTAATACTTAAATCTGCTGATTCAGCAATGTATAGAGCAAAAAAACTGGGTAAAAACAAAGTTTGTACGTCTGATGTTGATTATAAAATAATATATGGTAACACGCCTAAAACATGAATTATCCAGTCCACTAAAATACAATTATTGTTAAATTTAGTAAGGAGACAGGATAGAAATCAATGAATGCAAGTAAGATTCATAACTCATTTTATTGTCCTTTTTGCCAGCACATATCAACCTGACCTCGCAATCTGACCCTTTAGGATTAAATTGTGGAATAATAGGCTCTACTTTAAAGATTTGATTTCTTTGCTTGAATGAACTGCGAAATAAAATTATGAATAAAATCGTACACAGCAAATTATATATTCTTCTTGATAAGCTATATAACGGTTCTGAAAAACGTTCTAATACTTTTCAAATTAGCCTGTTGGTTATCGATGTATTGTGTATTATTTATTTTATTGTAGCGTCCTTTTACCATCACACAGATGATTTTCATGAGCTTGAGGTTGCAATTGGTATTTATTATCTTATCGAATACAGTGCACGTCTTTATATCAGTAAAAAATTATTGCGCTATATATTTAATCCGCTCGGTCTGGCTGATATGATCGTAATACTCTCATTATTAGCACCAACATTAACTGAAAATTTTGCCTTGTTACGATTGATTCGTTCTTTACGTTTATTACGTACTTACCATATGCTCAAGACCTTACGCAAACATTCAAAATTTGTTCGCTTACATGAAGACATTATCTTCAGCATCACTAATCTGGTCGTGTTTGTTTTTGTTGTAACAGCAGTGGTATTTGTATTACAAGTTGATGTAAATCCGGGAATCAGTAATTACGCTGAAGCACTTTATTTTACGGTGGCAACATTAACAACAACCGGCTTTGGGGATGTCACTCTGGTTGGTACCGGCGGACATTTACTGGCTGTATTGATCATGATCTTTGGTATTTCATTATTCCTGCGCCTTGTTCAGACTATAATCCGACCTGGCAAGGTGCGTTTTGAATGTCCTGCTTGTGGATTGGTACGTCATGACCCGGACGCTGTACACTGCAAACATTGTGGCGAAATTATACATATTCCAACGGAAGGGATTGATTAATCTTTTCTAAAAAAGTGACTCAATTTAAAGGGCACTGACGTCATTAATCAGTGAACTATATCGGCATTGATATTGCATTAATTTAAATACGTTGACTCTAACCATTTTGGTTATATATTTAAATTATATGTTATTAAACATGATAGATACTTATGGCGGTTCACAGAAAACCTGCTGACAGTCTGCACGTCGTTATCGACTATCTGGAAAGAAACCCGAATTTCTTTCTAGACAACCCAACTTTGCTTTCAAAATTAAACCTCCCGCATATAAGCGGAAGAAACGTCAGTTCATTAATCGAATATCAGGTTGATCGTTTAAGAAAAAATGAACAGTTACAGAAAATACAGATAGAAACATTAATCAAAAATCAGGAACACAATGACAGGTTAGCAAATGAAGCCTTCAAGCTGTCCCTGGAATTAACAGAAATGACATCGCTAGAAGGATTGTATGACAAACTGTTTCTCTTCCTTAAAGAAGAATTCCAATGCAGTGATTTATTGATTTTTCTATTTGTCGAAAAACGACCTTATAAGGATTATC
>JBFIIJ010000291.1:0-3606 GCA_041601315.1 Gammaproteobacteria bacterium | reverse complement strand
CTAAGTAATTTTTGAAAACACATTGTCACTATTCTGAGACAAAACAAAAGAATATTAATGTTCATATTTGAACCTAATAATTTTATGCTATTTGTATCTGACTGATTTATAAGATTTTTTATTATTTTCCAATGAACCAATAAAAATAAAATATTCAATTTGGTATATATCAGACATACAAGGCGTGGATGACTCCTGCCTCGTTAATACAAGCATTCTCTTAAAAGGAATAGACTCTTCACATCAGAAATTATCAGCGTATATTTATAAGCGATTAAAACTGCATAGATAGATAAGGATTATTAATAAGGAAAATTCATGGTTGATACATCAAAACTAACAATCGTCTTTGTTCACGGCCTCGCATCAAAACCACCTGCTGCGGATTTGCATCGTTTGTGGATGAAAGCGTTCATTGAAAACATCCGCATCGATTCAAAATCAATCGCCAACGATCTTGAAGCCAATCCTGATATTTTTCAGTCGGCCTATTGGGCAAATGCAATCCCGGATCATATCGAAGACACTGTAGAATATGTTGCCGACTTAAATAAATCGGTTAATAAAGTCATCGGCATTCGTCGCAGAGAAAAAAATCAAATGCACATCACCAGTGATGGCTGGGTAAAATCGAAAGCAACAAAATTCGGTTTAAACATTGTCGATGCACTCGGTAGCGCATTAACTATCAAAGACAATGTCATCGAAAAATATATGCGCGAAGTTCGACTATATAAAAACGATCAATTCATCGCCGAACAAATACGCCAACCACTCGAAGACATCCTGACAAAAGCATGGGATAAAAAACACAAAGTCGTATTAATCAGTCATTCCATGGGCACGTTCATCGCTTATGATGTGTTATGGAAATACTCACACCGAAGCGAAGAGAAATACACAAAATACAGAGACAACAAAATCGATTACTTCATCACCATGGGCAGCCCACTCGGTGACGAAGCACTCAGAGACTTCATGCTGATAGAACGCTGGAAAAAAGCACCTGAATCAGAAACAGCAGAAGAACGAAAACGCCTCTATCCATTAAACATAAAACAATGGCACAACTTCTCCGCCTACGGCGACGTCGTCTGCCACGACTCAACACTGCATGACGACTTCTTTGATGGCATGAAACAACACGTCAAAAACTACAAAGCAAGCGAACTAAGAGATTACACAAAACTATACAATCCTTTTGAAAATGCAGAAGGAGATAAAAATCCACATAAAAGTTACGGCTATCTAGTGCAACCGAAACTGAGTGAGAAATTTAAAGAGTTTATGAGTTAGATTTATAAGCAGAAAACAAGAACTGAAGCCAAATATATTGGCATTGGTCCACTAGCCATTAGTGACCTTAAGTATCAAACACAACAAAAACGCGTAGTCCAAATGTACAGCTCTGGTGAACCACTCGATCTGCATTTCGAACATGCCTTTGAAGCAATAATGAAAAAATAGTCAAATGCAAATTACTCAGATGCCAGGAAATTTACTATGACATCAAATTTAATTACCAAACTTAACTAATTACGAGTTAATATATTTTTTTCGAAGCAAAACCATCCACAAAAATATTATGAATACAAAAATAGATTTTAAAACTATTGGCCGATATACAATTGAAGATAAGATCGGCGAAGGGACATATGGCCTTGTATTTCGCGGCCAGGACCCACTATTGAAAAGAGATGTCGCTATCAAGATCCCGAAAATTAACGCGAACTCAGCTGAACAAACACAGGATCTTGGAAAAGCTTTCTATAACGAAGCACAGATTGCCGGGAATTTTACCCACACGAATATTGCCACGGTTTTCGATGTCGGCAGGGATAACGGGATGGACTACCTTGTCATGGAGTTAGTGCCAGGAAGAGCTGTGGATGATTATTTTGGTAATACAGGAATCGAGAACATTGAGGAATGCCTGGATATTATTTATAAGTGTTGTGTGGCGTTAGATTTCGTACACTTTCACGGCATCATCCACCGTGACATCAAACCGGGCAATATAATATACAACCGCCCTCAGGGTCTTGTGAAGTTAACGGATTTCAGTATTTCCCACTATCTGGAAACTAAGGACAATGTCAAAAATTCAGGAACGCTTGCCTATATGGCGCCCGAGCATTTTCTTGAAGCACGCGATATCACTTACCTGACAGATATCTTTGCTCTGGGATCGACCATGTATAAGATTCTGTCTGGCAAAATACCATTTAAAGCAGGCGATCCAAAAGCATTAGTCGACCGCATTCTGTATGAATCTCCAACACCATTGAGTGAACTTAGACGAGATGTGCCCAAAGATATCTGTGCCATTGTCGACAAAGCGATGGCCAAAAAGGATGAAGATCGATATCAATCCGCATTGGAGTTTGCAGCAGATCTCAAAACAGCTCACAACAATCTGATATTTGAAAGAACCAAACGATCGACCTCTATCATGTGGCCATCTGAATTAGAGTACTACACAGATTTCAGACAAAATGACTGGTTTCGCTATTTTTCTCCTGATCAGATACAACAATTATTGCAAATTGGTTCGGTAAAAGAAGTAGCAAACGGTCAAACCATTATTACAGAAGGAGAAACTAGTCAGGAGTTCTTTCTGCTAATAGAAGGTAGTGTCATGGTGATGAAAAAAGGAGTAAACATCAGCTTACTCGAGAATGGAGCCTGTTTTGGTGATACAAGCTTGCTTGGCGAATCAACTCAACGCACCGCTAGTGTCAAAGCGGTAGGCAATGTGACACTTTGGAGTATTGATTCAAACAAAATAGAACAACTATCAGCAGAAAACCGCGCGTCTTTGTTCAAGACCCTATTGGGAATTTCTATGGAACGCCTTGAAGAACTGACACAGGATGTAGCTACCTTTATAGGCGATTCTGAAATACAGATATAATTATTAGGGACTAATCCAAATTTTTTGGATTAATGCTTGCCGGTTAAGGGAACAAAGGCGACCGGCAAGATATCTCGTTGTTCGATTTCACCATCCAACCCTTTCTTAATTATTCTGAGATACTGGGTTTTCCCCTGCTCACCTACAGGTATGACCAATCGACCCTCTGGTTTTAATTGTTCAAGCAGTTGTTCCGGAATATGTGCTGCTGCAGCCGTCACTAAAATAGCATCAAAAGGCGCGTGTTCTGACCAACCAAAATAACCATCACCAATTTTTACCGTAACATTGTTGTATCCCAGTTCCTGTAAAAGCACTTTTGCTTTTATACCCAGCGCCTCGACGATTTCAATACTATAAACATGGCTCACTATCTCGGACAATACAGCAGCCTGATAGCCAGAACCTGTACCCACTTCCAAAACGCTAGAGTCCGAAGTCACCGCTGCCAGATCAGTCATTAAGGCAACGATATAAGGTTGAGAAATAGTTTGGCTATGACTTAAAGGCAATGCTGTATTTTCATACGCATGAGCCTGGATAGTTGGCGGAACAAATTTATGACGGGGCACTGTCAACATCGCTTCTACTACCCGTTCATCTAAATATTTTTTCCCCGTATAAAACTCAGTCCTCTTGACCATGTCCTGAACTTCTTCCACCATTTTTTGACGTTTACTTACAACATCATT
>JBFIIJ010000290.1:0-3620 GCA_041601315.1 Gammaproteobacteria bacterium | reverse complement strand
TTTTGCAAGGATCGGATAATGCAGCAACTGAATACCTTAAGGCAAATGGAGGAGGTCAGTTACAACAGCAGTTTCTACCTATAGTTAAACAGGCAACAAGTCGTGTTGGTGTGACAGAAAAATATAAAGCGTTAATCGATAATTTGGGAGTAATGTCTAAGTTTATCGATGTTGAATCACTGGATCTGGATAAATATGTCACTGACAAAGCGATAGATGGTTTATTTAGTCTCGTTGCTAATGAAGAAAAATTGATTCGTGAAAATCCTACTGCACGCACGACTGATTTATTGAAAAAAGTGTTTTCCGAAAATTAAATAAGTGTTGCAAATTTCAACATAAAAAGTTTTTTTTAAAAGATAATTTAAATTTAATTCTAGAGGGGTATATCATGCGCCTTATTGAATAAGGTTATCTTGAGAAAATTGAGATAAATCAAGAAACATTAATACGATGTTTTTAATATGTAGCTTAATTTGATTTAGTAGGAGCGCCAGTGTCTGAAATTAAAACTTATAAAGTACCTAGTGAAATAGCGAAGCATGCACATATTGATTCAGCTAAATATCAAGAAATGTATGCACGTTCGATCAATGATTCCGATACATTCTGGGCTGAGCAGGCTGATGAGTTTCTTAGTTGGTCTTCCAAATGGGATAAGGTTCAGGACTGGGATTATAACGACGTTAAAATTAACTGGTTTGTAGGCGGAAAGTTAAACGTTAGTTATAACTGTCTCGATCGACATCTTGATAAACGAGGTGATCAGGTTGCCATAATTTGGGAAGGTGACGATCCAAAAGAAGATCGACAAATTACTTATAAGGCACTTCATGAAGAAGTGTGTCGTTTTGCCAATGTTTTAAAATCACGTGGTGTAAAAAAAGGCGATCGAGTTTGTTTGTACATGCCAATGATCCCGGAAGCCTCAGTTGCGATGCTTGCTTGTACACGAATTGGTGCTGTTCATTCTATCGTTTTTGGTGGATTTTCTCCTGATGCATTACGCGATCGTGTCAATGATTCAGATTGTAAAGTTGTTATTACCAGTGACTATAGTCTTCGCGGCAAAAAAGAAATTCCGTTAAAGGCGAATGCGGATAAAGGAATCGCAGGATGTGAATGCGTCAATACCTGTATTGTTGTTAAACGGACTGGTGGTGATATTGAATGGAATGATGACAGAGATATTTGGTATCACGAAGCGATTGAATCAGCATCTCCAGATTGTCCTCCTGAAGAGATGGATGCAGAAGATCCATTATTTATTCTCTATACCTCTGGGTCAACGGGTAAACCGAAAGGGGTAGTTCATACAACAGGTGGTTATTTGTTGTTTGCCGCAATGACACATAAATATGTTTTTGATTATCAGGAAGGCGAGGTCTATTGGTGTACTGCGGATGTAGGATGGGTAACAGGTCATTCCTATATTGTTTATGGTCCTCTTGCTAATGGTGCTACTTCAGTAATGTTTGAAGGTATACCGACATTTCCTGATGCGAGCCGTTTCTGGCAAGTAGTAGATAAATGGAAAGTAAATTCATTTTATACAGCACCGACTGCTATTCGTATGTTAATGGGACAAGGTGATGATTTTGTTAAAAAAACGGATCGCTCAAGTCTTCGTATATTAGGATCAGTAGGTGAACCGATTAATCCTGAAGCTTGGGAGTGGTATCACAATGTTATTGGTAATGGTAAGTGTCCGATAGTTGATACTTGGTGGCAAACGGAAACAGGTGGTCATTTAATCACCCCGCTACCTGGCGCTACACAACTCAAACCAGGGTCTGCAACACTACCTTTTTTTGGTGTTGAGCCTTGTCTGGTTGATGATAAAGGAAACGAAATAGAAGGGGTTGGTGAAGGTGCACTCTGCATTAAACGCCCATGGCCAGGACAAATGCGTACCTTGTATGGTGACCATGATCGTTTTAAAGAAGCTTATTTCACAATGTATCCAGGAATGTATTTTAGTGGTGATGGAGCGCGCCGTGATGAAGATGGTTATTACTGGATCACAGGAAGAGTAGATGATGTTATTAATGTTTCCGGACATAGAATGGGAACGGCCGAAGTTGAAAGTGCATTAGTTTTACATCATGCCGTTGCTGAAGCGGCGGTTGTTGGATACCCGCATGATATAAAAGGACAGGGTATTTATGCCTATGTCACTCTTATGGCCGGGACTGAAGGAACTGAAGAATTACGTAAAGAATTAGTGACGCATGTGAGAAAAGAGATTGGACCGATTGCTTCTCCTGATGTAATTCAATGGGCTCCCGGATTACCCAAAACTCGATCAGGAAAAATTATGCGACGTATTTTACGTAAAGTTGCAGCTAATGAACTGGATACGTTAGGTGATACTAGTACATTGGCAGATCCGTCTGTTGTAGATGATTTGATTGAGAATAGAGCTAATAAATAGGAAAAAATAAATGAATCTGGATAGAGTTGGACCCGGTAAAAATCCACCGGAAGAGGTTAATGTTATTGTTGAGATCCCTTTGAATGGTGAACCTGTAAAGTATGAGCTGGACAAGGACACTGGTGCAATGTTTGTCGATCGGTTTTTGAATACTGCAATGCGTTATCCATGTAATTACGGTTACATTCCCAAGACACTGGCAAAAGATGGTGATCCTGTCGACGTTATTGTAATGACGCCTATGCCACTGATTCATGGTTCAGTTATACGTTGTCGGCCTATAGGTCTTTTGAAAATGACAGATGAGGCCGGAGATGATGGGAAAGTAATGTGTGTTCCTCTTGATTCTGTATCTAAATTCCATAGCAAGGTGAACTCATATAGCGATGTGCAACCTGCATTGCTAAACTTAATTACACATTTTTTTGAGCATTATAAGGATCTAGAGCCTAATAAATGGGTCAAAATTGATGGTTGGTATGATGTTGATGAAGCAAAAAAAGAGATAGCTGAATCGATAGATGCCTTTAATTCTTCTCCAGAAGAATTGCATTATTAACAACTACTTAGAAAGCTTTTTCTTTTTTGTTCAAAAAAATATCATTTTTTTAAATAAATATGTTGCAATGCAATATATTGCAGTGCACAATATAGTCAGATTGTGAATAACACATTTTAAAGATATGAGTTTTTAAGGAGAATCAAAATGCAAAACGAAATTTTTGAAAAAATGACAGAAATGAGCAAAGCGTCATATAACGCTATGCAAGAATTAGCTTCAATCAACAGTAAAGCGTTGAAAGAGTTGGCCGAATTACAAATGGGCTTAGCTACTTTCAGTATTGAGTCTGGTGTTGAATTGACCAAAACATTGACCGGTGCTACAAATTACAAAGATGCGATATCTGCAGAAGCTGATTTTGCAAATGAGTATGGTAGTAAGGTAATGGAGATTAGTCGTAAGACTGCTGACGTATTGACCGATTCACGTGATGAAGTTGTCAGCTGGATTGAAAAGACAGTTGATGAAGTTTCATCTGAAGTTGCTCCAGCGGTAAAACGAGCACCTAAAAAAGCGGCGGCTTAATTTTAAAAAGATTTACCCCTTCCTTTTATTAAGAGCCCGTATAGCAACATAAGTTATGCGGGTTTTTTTTTAAGATTAATAAAGACGTTAAATAACAAG
>JBFIIJ010000289.1:0-3638 GCA_041601315.1 Gammaproteobacteria bacterium | reverse complement strand
TTAATCAGTCTTTAACATTGCAATGGCTGGATAAGAAAGACAGCGCACATTTTATGGGTAAGCAATTAGCGGTAAAAGGATTTGCGTCTATATTTGCTTATTCGATGATATGGATTTTGATGGAATGGCTAGGATATAGTTATAACGTTGTTTATATGTTAGCAGGTGGGGCAGGTATTTTGATTTGCCTTATGATATGGATAATCTTTCCGAGATTTAAAGAACCGGTAATACAACATAAGCATATGCTGATGCGCAAACGTTATTGGTTGTACTATGCGCTGGTTTTTTTTGGCGGGGCACGCAGACAAATATTTGTCGTGTTTGCTGCATTTATGATGGTGGAGAAATTTAAATATTCTGTAGGTGAAATTAGTCTATTGTTTATGATTAACTATGTGTTTAATCTTCTCTTTGCACCTGCAATTGGCAAATGGATTGGGCGGATTGGAGAACGAAAAGCATTAATCATTGAATACACCGGTCTTGCATTACTATTTACGGGTTATGCGGTTGTTGATAATGCCTCTTTAGCAGCAGGCTTATACGTTATCGACCATTTATTTTTTGCTATGGCTATTGCTATGAAAACCTATTTACAAAAAATTGCGGATCCAAAAGACATGGCTTCTACTGCTGGAGTCAGTTTTACTATTAATCATATTGCCGCAGTTGTTATTCCTGCATTATTAGGTATTGTCTGGCTGACATCACCATCGCTGGTATTTTATATTGGTGCCGGTTTTGCGTGTTGTTCACTATTGCTGGCTTTAAATATTCCTCTTAATCCTGTACCTGGAAATGAAGTAGTAAGAAATCATTTTTCCTGGGCCAATGAAAGCGCTTAAAAATGAGTAAGGCTGATACTGTAGTTGTTCTTGATTTTGAAACTACAGGGCTTTCACCTGATTACGGTGATCGTGCAATTGAAATCGGTGCGGTGCGTATCAAGGATGGCAAAGTGGTGGAACGCTTTCAAGAGTTAATGAACCCGGGTAAGCGTATTGATAGTTTTATTGAAGGTTATACGGGCATTACTAATGACATGTTAAGAAATGCACCAACCTGTAAAGACGTAATGCACCAATTTGCTGACTTTATTGATGGGTATAATCTTGTTGCGCATAACGCATCATTCGATAAACGTTTCCTTGATGCCGAGTTAAAAAAAATATCACGAAAATATTCAGGCAAATTTGTGTGTTCTATGTTGATGGCGCGAAGAATTTACCAGAATGCACCTGATCATAAACTAGGTACTTTGATCAATTATGCGAATATCCCTAGCGAAGGTGTTTTTCACCGCGCTTTGTTCGATTCCGAAATGACCAGCAAGCTTTGGTTAACGATGTTAGATGAAATTAGTCAGCAGTACGGTATAAATTCAATTCCGTTTACACTAACGCAGAAAATAACAAAAACACCAAAAAACGATATTCATCAATTTTTACAACGATGGTGATAAAAAAGCAGGAATGACTAACAATAGTCATTCCTGTACTTTAATGAACTTATTCGGTTTCTCTTCCGATATCCCACTTTTCAATATTAACTTCTGATATCTCGCCAGTGCTTGCGTCAACTTCAACCTTGTAGGTAACACCTGGACTATTCCAAATATCAAATTCATAAGATGCTGCACCATCTGACTCAATTTCATATTCAGTATGTACAATCTTGCCCGCGTATAGTGAAAGAGCTGTTTGGGCTGCAGTTTTTTCATCCACTTTCATTTTTTTCTTAAAGAGTGGATCGTTGGCTGATTCAACTTCGCGTTCTATTTCATAAATAGTACCGTTTGATTCATCACACATTAATTCCCACTCAACCCCATTTTCGTCATTAATTTCTATTTCAAAAGTTTTAACACCCCTGTCTGTAAGCGTCAGGTATTCAAGTTTTCCGTAATAGCCCTGTTTGAGCTTGGATGCTTCTTTCAAACATTTGTGTAAGCCACCATGACCATGTCCAGCCAGAGTCGATTGAGAAATCATCATTAGTGATAGCGTTATAATAAGTGTTATTAATTTTTTCATTAGTTACATCTCCTCAAGTAAATTAGAAAAATAGTGCGCAAGCGCTATGCCAATAAGAATACAAATTATTTATTTTTGATATCGGTTATAATACATTAATTATTTGTAGAATAATAAACGAGCAATGTTTGTTTATTATTGATATGGATCAATTAAATAGCGTGGAATAAATAAAGTGTTGATTGAAACAGCTTCTATGGGGCGACTAATCATCCCTGATGATGAGATTGAACTGACTGCAATTCGTGCACAAGGAGCAGGTGGGCAGAATGTTAATAAGGTCTCGTCTGCAATACATTTACGTTTTGATATCAAGGCTTCTTCAGTACCTGATGTTTTCAAGCAACGATTACTGAAACTTCAGGACCGTCGAATCAGTTCTGATGGTGTTATCATTATTAAAGCACAGCAGTTTCGAACGCAGGAAAAAAATCGAATTGACGCGATTGTAAGATTGGAAGAGTTGATTAAAAGTGCGACGGTTATAAAAAAAGTAAGACGACCAACCAAGCCGAGTAAAAACGCGAAGAAAAAAAGAGTGGATAGTAAAACACTACGTGGAAAAACCAAGGCGTTACGGGGAAAAGTATCGGAATGATTTTTCCTAATCTTTTTCCAGATTAAATCAATATCATCAGTTTTCAGCCATCTCCATTACTTCCTGAATTGACGCGCGACTCATTCACGTTTGCATTCTTAATCGTTTTTATTTTCCTTAATTCGTAACAGCCAGGAGATAGTTGGTACCGAAATAGTAGTGCTTTTGGTGCGTTTGATTTGCCGAGAATATCTAATTGTTGTGTTACCATCTTGATAGATATTAAAAATCAATATTGAGGCCATGTTATGCAACATCTCTACCGAAAAATTTATGCTGATCCTGAATTTCATGAATTAGAAAAAAAGCGTGGACGTTTTAGTTGGTTGTTGGCCAGTATAATTTTGCTAACTTATTTTACTTTTATTCTCATCATCGCTTTTGCTCCCGCTTTGTTTGCGACACCTGTTATAGAAGGAAATATTATTACGTGGGGGATTCTAGTTGGTTTATTTGTCATTTTACTCAGTTTTCTTTTGACGGGTATTTATGTCTTTCGAGCCAATAATGAATTCGATCATTTGACTCAAGATATTCTAGATAATGTCAGGGAGTCAGATAATGCGTAATTATTTCTTTTTATTGTTATTCGTATTCATTCCTTCACTTTTATTTGCTGCCGATGCAATACAAGGTGAAGTAACACGGCAACCTCTAAATGTTACTGCGATAACCATGTTTTTATTATTCGTTTCTGCAACTTTAGGTATTACCTATTGGGCAGCAAAACGAACAAAAAGCACTAAAGATTTTTATGCCGCTGGCGGTTCAATTACAGGTTTGCAAAATGGCTTGGCTATCGCTGGTGATTACATGTCGGCTGCATCTTTTTTAGGAATATCAGGATTGGTATTTGCCACAGGTTTTGATGGTTTGATTTATTCCATTGGTTTTCTGGTTGGTTGGCCGATCATTTTATTTTTGTTAGCCGAACGATTAAGAAATTTAGGTAAATATACTTTTGCCGATGCAGTCAGTTATCGTTTAAAACCAATTCCCATTCG
>JBFIIJ010000288.1:0-3656 GCA_041601315.1 Gammaproteobacteria bacterium | reverse complement strand
ACGTTCAAAGAATATTCGCCGGGAAGTTTTATTACTGACTGGCATTGCTCGACAATCTGTGGTGGCAAGCCACTTATTTCGTTTCCTAAAAGATAAACTGTTCTATCAGGATGAACATAATCGCTTATAGATATAGCTTCTTCCCCCATTTCTACCGCAACCAATTGTGTTGAAAATGGTAAATTTTCTTTTAGTTCATCAAAGGTTTGATAATGATACAGCGGTATTTTTGTCCACGACTTGGTAACATCACTACCCTCTAGCTTATATTTCTTTCCGACAGTAAATATAAAACTGGCTCCCAATATATAAGCCGAACGCCAAAGCGTGCCGATATTTATTTCATCAGTATTATTTAAAATTCCAATGCCAAAAAAACCGTAATCCTCTTCAATATTTTTTACTCGTGACATTGTTAACTTTTTTTATTCATTAAGAAAACGAGCTTAATTTTATTTATCATCCGCCAACATCATTAATACTTTTAAAAATGCATCAATGGATTCCATCGACGCAGATTCTTCCATCGTATGATAAGCGGTTGTTGGTATTTGTAATGTTGTACCATCGACCAGTCCATTTGATGCCGCAATGACTCGTCCCATTTCAGTACTCCCTATTGATTTAGCATATTCTCCTCTTTCTTTTGCTTTTGCGTTTTGCTCCTCCATGTATTTGTCTTTATAAAGATAACTAAAGTTATTATTGATACATAAGGTTTCAACAATCTTTGTGCTTTCTTTATTGAAAGGCGCGTTGGCATCTTTTTCTCTTAAAACGAGTAATTGTTCATTGGCGGCATCGACATTAGGAAACGGGCTGGTATCAACGACATATAATTTATTAGTAGAACCACCAAATCGTCGAAACCATTCCAGCAAATATCGCCAACTTTTACCGGCCTCTTCCTGTGCCGTAAAAAAAGCAGTGCCTTTAAAACCCAGATCGAATAAGTGAACTAACGATGCAGCAGATATGACATTATCTAACTGACCTTCTATACGATCGTTGTTTATCTTTAACCCATCTTCAAAAGCGATTGGCGTTCCGGCAACAATATCACCGAGTCCTTCTATTTCGAAGATAAGGTTATTTCGAAACTCACACACAGATGCATTTTTGATAACACCTTTACCTCGGTAAACACCTGACCAGGGTTCATAGGCATAAACATGAAGAGAACGATATCGTTCCGTAATTTTTGTCATGAGTTCTTCTGAAACAGAGTTGTTTAGAAGATCTGTTCTATTTGCAGAAACAAAAGCAGCATATTGAAATTCATTCGGACCGGTACAAATCAGACCATGGCGATCAATATGAGCAGAAAACATTGCACTAAAGGGATCACTGCCTTGAGCAACCAACAATCCTTCATACCAGGTAACGTGAGCGCCTCTTTCTTCAAGCTCACGCTGTAAAACTCTAAAGAAAGAATGCTCAGCACCAACAACACTGGGTTGTCGTATTAAGATTTTTAACAGGTCTACAAAGTCAGTGCTTAACATAGCGATTAATTTTCCTAAAAACGGGAGAAAATTCCGTTCCGCTATTATATCCTTTAACTTGAAATAAACGACTTTAATCTATCGGTTTGATTCTATATAACTTGCCTTTCGACTCATCAGTAATAATATAAATATAGCCATCCAATCCTTGCTGTACTTCTCTTATACGACCCACTTTGCCATTAATCAATCGTTCTTCATGAATGACTTTATTGCCTTGCATTTCTAATCGTGCTATTTGACCGAATTTTAATGAACCAACAAATGCATTGCCTTTCCAGTTGGGGAATTTATCGCCGGTATAAAACAGTAAGCTTGATGTTGCGATAGATGGCACCCAACGATGTATTGGCTGCTCCATTCCTTCTTTTTCTGTGCCTTCACCAATTTTTGTTCCGGTGCCGTAATTTGCGCCGTAGGTAATAACTGGCCAACCATAGTTCACACCGGGTTTCATTAAGTTCAATTCATCTCCGCCTTGAGGACCGTGTTCTATTGTCCAAACATCGCTTGTTTCTGGATGCATAGCGATACCCTGCATATTACGATTACCGTAAGTATAGATTTCTGGTTTTGCATTAGGATTATTAACAAACGGATTATCTTTGGGAATTGAGCCATCTTTATTGATACGAATGAGTGATCCGGCATGATCACTTATATCCTGTGCACGATCTTGATCACCACGATCACCTAGCGTGATAAATAAGCTACCGTCTTTAGCAAATAATAATCGTGAGCCAAAGTGATAACCGGTATTTGATTTAGGTGATAATTTAAAAATGACTTGAGTGTCTTTTAATTCATTACCAACGAGTTTACCTTTGACAACTTCTGTACCTATTCCTCCCTTACCCTTTGCTGAATAAGACAAATAGATTATCCGGTTATTTGCATAATCCGGATCAAGCGCAATATCAAGTAAACCGCCCTGTCCTTTTTCTTTTACTTTTGGCAATCCATTTACAGGCTCTGATAATTTTCCATTTTCTACAATGCGTAATCGACCCGGTTTTTCTGTGACCAACATTCTTCCATCAGGCAGAAAGTCAACTGACCAGGGATGCTCTAATCCATCAACAACGGTTTCAATAGTAAAGTTTTGTTTTTCTGATGTGAATGTTTCTGCTAACACTGTAAAACTGAAAAAGAATAATGCGAGTAAGACAATCAGTATTTTATTCATATTTATAACATCCCTAAGATAAATAATAGTTACGGTTTCTCTGCCAGAAGAATAGCGCGCGTTGGCGCTGGATGTCCTTCGACAGTCTTGTTGTTATCTTCTTTGTCCAGAAAATCGCTTAAAGATTCAAATTTCATCCAGTCTGTCTTTCTTTGTTCTTCAATAGTTGTTTTCGTGACATCGACAATTCGAACATTTTTAAAACCGACATCATCCGCCCATCGAGTTAACAAACTGCAACTCGGAATAGACCAGACATTATTCATTTTTGAATAACGGCCATCGGGGATTAATGCTTCTCGCTCTTCAGATTCAATTATAAGCGTTTCCAATACCAGTTCACCACCTGACTTGAGGCAGTTCATCAACTGGAGCATATGTTCAACAGGATCACGGCGATGATAAATAACACCCATTGAAAAAACTGTGTCGAAATTTAATAGCATATTCGGTAAAGCTTGAATACCTAAGGGAATAATATCTATATTGGCATCCGGCAAGTATTTTTTAACAGCAGAGAATTGCATGATGAATAACAAGGTAGGATCCATGCCGACAACGTATCGGGCATTTTCACCTAACATACGCCAACCGTAATAGCCGTTGCCACAACCAATATCAAGAACCATTTTATTATCTAATGGCTTGATTTGATCTTTTAATCTATTCCATTTTAAATTTGAACGCCATTCAGTATCTATTTCAACACCAAAAATATTAAACGGACCTTTTCGCCACGGCATTAATATTTTTAATTGTTCTTTAATTAACCGTTGTTGCTCGTCAGTACATTCTGATTTTGAACCAATCACAACACTGTCTGAATTTAAATTGAATGTTATATCTGGAATAACAGGGAGATTATTTAACGCTGATTTCCATTTTGGATAATCACCGTGATTTATATTGGAGTAATACTCGAATAATTGTGCCCCAAGCAAACTCGACCATTCACTCATTTCATT
>JBFIIJ010000287.1:0-3691 GCA_041601315.1 Gammaproteobacteria bacterium | reverse complement strand
ATTAAATTGTAAAGTCAGTAACAAAGATTATATTAAAAAGATTAGAAAGTTAATGAAGGAGAATGAACTATGATCGATTATAGAGAGATTGTATTAGGAGATTTTAATGAACAACTACTTTCTTTTATACAAAACAATCAGAATTCTGGTGATGGATTAGTACGTCTAAATAGTGAAGGAATTCCAATAATTGGTTTTGGCATACCATTTTAAAATCAAAGGGGTCAGTGTCTGAGCGATCCCCACGAATTTCATAATTCCCATTGATGTTTTTGTAACAGGGACTGGAATTCAATCCATGCCAGTTTGTAATATCTGTCAGGCAACACCAACCTTTTATTCTGTATCATCTTCAAGCCAATAAAGACGACAGATAAAACGCGCTTATGACGAACACTATTAGCCTGGAACTGATAATGTTGACCACTTAAAATCGTTGCCAATCCCAACAACCACAATACAATCATTGCTAAATTTGCCAGCAACAGTAATACCTGCAAGCGCATTACTGACGCAGTACGATGATAAACCAGACCTAAACCAAACCGGTGACTCTTTACGTCACGGAAGCTTTCTTCTATCTGCATTCTTAATTTGTAAATAGCGGTTATCTTTTTAGCGAACTTAACGGTCACCGGCAATGATGTTGCCAACAACCAAGGTTCACGTTGGGCGGTTGCTTTTTTGCGGCTGTAGTTATTCTCCGCAGGCTCACCAAACCGGTTTTTGTGTTTGCGACCTTTCAATTTACCGTTATAAACAACGAACTCACAGTGGATTTGGTTACGCTGTGTTAATACCCCCTCGCCAAGATGGCGTGGTCGTGATGATGCAAAGGCATAACATTGTTTCGCGTCAAACCAACGACCGCCAGATGTCCAACGCATATAATGACGGTTACGCACACGACCGACCCAATCCCAACCTAACGATGCCACCAAATTGAACCATGTCGTCCTGAATCCCGCATCTGTCACTAATAGGGGCGAGCAGGATGGAGGCAAGAGTGATTTAAATTGAGAAAGAAACTGCTGATGTGTGGCTAATTTCTCCTTTGTTTTAACCGTATGCACTTCTTCATACAATGTGATTGCACGACCTTTCACGGCTAATGCAGCACGTAGCACAAAGTGGTGTTTGTACTCATCCATATCAGACCAATCAATCAAAATAATCGGACGACGTTTTGAACCGACGAACTGATGGCACAGTGCGCGATAAATCGACAAGCTGTCATGATGAAGATGGACATTGGATAACAAACGGTCTGACCGTTTAATATTATGTTTATGGCTGGTATTACTTTGAATCGCTCGACCCAGATCAGTCACGGTTAAACGTTGCCCTATCAAGCTGGCCAGCACATTTGCTTCTAATGATTCGCGCCGTGTTTTGTGCATATCAGGACATGTATTCTGTATTAATTTATGTAACACTTTCTGTGCCTGCATGGTGATGACCTCGTGAAGGATGGTTTCGTCACCGGTTCAGATCGAAATTCATCATGCAGGTTCATCTATTAATAGCAGCATCTTTGTAACTGCTTGTTTTAGATCGAGTTTCTGAAATGATTTGTGGGGATAGGTCAGACTCTGACCCCTTGATTCTTTATTGTGCTCATTTACATGTGCACCGAGGATTTAAAGTGTCGATTGCGTTTCGGCTCGGTGCCTTCATTACATTCATCCCATGTGATCGTATTCCCGTTAAGTATTTGTCACATCAAATCATCGATACTGAACGTTTTGATTATTACCATTTTGCCCATCCAAGATCACACAATACAGTTCCTACTGACTGCACTGCTAATTCAGCATCTCGCTCATGTAACTCTCTCAGTCCTGGTCGTTTTCTTTGTTCAGAGCTCTTTCCACGTGGGTGTAATCTTGCTACGGCCTTCGATAGACTAATTGTGATGACATCTTTATTACTGTTCTTTTCTAACAGTCCAGCTAGTTTAGCTAAGTCTTCTCCGGCATCATCGATACCTAAAGACCTTAAATAGGTACTAAGAATTGCAGATAATGTTTCGCGACTTCTGTCAATAATAGATGCTGGACCTGCTGAATTGATTTCATTCGATAGTATTTCCAGAAACTTAATAACGTGTTCTCTTCCCTGTGCTGGAATTAATTCGTAATCTATATTCGGTAATGCACCAATAACCAACCTAGAATGTAACGTGATTAATTGATTTCCGGTTATTGATGTTTCAACTGATACTACTGACCATATTGAAAAACTTTCCTCAGTGCCTATCAAGATTAGAGGCTTGTTAATATTTTTATTTTTTATATGTGAGAAAAAATCTATAGAAGCAAAAGTTAATAGATCTTTTCGTGCTTTCTGGTGAAATCCCGTCGGTTCATTAGGATTCATTGGATGCGGAGCAACAAACCATTGGCTAGGTTGTGTGAAATCACTACGCCAGTAAAGTTGTCCTCGTCTCAGCCTTGATTTCATGTCATAGGCATCTTCTTTAAAGACATAAGGATAAATATTGTTTTTTTTAATTGTTTCTAATTCTTTTACTGATTCATCAATAATATTGGCTGGGCAAAGCACTGGGCTTGGCCAGGCAGCATGACCATTAAACCCACGACCTTCATATACAAAACCAGTATGTTCTTCAATTCCAAGATTCATGCGACGGCTTATTCAATACAATTAAAATATCATTCCTTTCAGAATACGTTATTCCTTCATAAAAAAGACGTTTACATAATCATAATTGTTTAATTATTAAGTTATATCCTTAACAATTTCTTTAAGAAGTCAATTAATTATTTTATAGCTGTATTTTTAAATTTCTTTGTATGGCAATAATCGATGTATATCTACTAAAGTTGAATTCGACTAATCGCCACTATTCATGAATCACTCACTCGTGCTCTCATAGTTAAATCGATAACAATCACTTCTATCGCCTCAATACCTGAATATTCACAAGCAATACTCTGCCAATAATCTTTAAGAGCACTGACCAATTCATTTAATCCAACTCTGTGACCATTGATTGTCCAACGTTTTTCGGGAATATTACCCTGCCATACTAATAACATCACACCACATCCAGCAGTTGCCTCTCTTAGATAGCCACCTACCAACTGATTACACAATCGTTCACAGAGTTTAGGTCCAGACCAGCCTTTATCAAGTAATTTAAGCTCTATTGGTACTGGTGAGCGTACGTTTGTATTTTGCATCCAAATATCCATTCGCTGGCTATTGGCAAGTTCTGGTTCTTGTGCAGTTGTATATTGGTTGCGGTAATTCAGATTGAGCCAATTAGCAACAAGGTTGCGCATCTCAGGTTCATCTTCAGCACGCTGCCACGTTTTCCAGGTACTATCATTTCCGTGCTCTATCCAGTTCTTTAGATCAAGTAGACGATTTACCGTAAGGTCGAAGAGCTGTCGATGTGTTGTTGGAGTAATAATTTGTGAATTATTAAACTCATAAACTTGCTCAGCAGTCATTGGATCCAGATCACCATCTTCTTCAGCTCGTTTATATGCATGTTTCATCATCCAAGGCCGATAATTAGGATCGGGATGTTCATGAATCAGTTGCTTGATAGCTGTGTAACTTGGTTTACCTGGTATTTCCGATAGAAGGCTAAATAGTCGATTACGTGCATCTTGTGCATCATCGCGTAGCCCTGGAGAATACACACCTCCATCTTCACGGT
>JBFIIJ010000286.1:0-3704 GCA_041601315.1 Gammaproteobacteria bacterium | reverse complement strand
GAAGCAGAAAAATCGAAATTCCGAGAAATGCAGCATTAGATACATAGGATTTGAAATAAACAACCTAGCGGATTATCGACCCGTGTGCTAGACTTGACCGTTTTAGCCCAGACAAATCTCTTTATATTAATCAAGTAGTTATGGGCGATTAAAACAGTATTTTTACTTAAAAACAGCAATTTAATTATAGCAATATTCGAGCCACAATCTATGGAACAAGCAGAACAAAAAGAACCAATTATAAAAGAAGACGATAAGTCATTACTAAAAGTACTTATTGCCCGGGGCAAAGAACAGGGTTTCTTAACCTATGGCGAAGTAAATGATCATCTTCCTAACGATATTGTCGAGCCAGAACAAATCGAAGACATCGTCAATATGATTAATGACATGGGGATTACTGTATACGAATCTCCACCCGATCTTGATGGACAAATTACAGACAATACGAACGAGCCTGACGAAGATGCTGCTGCGGAAGCTGCCGCTGCATTGGCAAGTCTCGAAAATGAATTTGGCCGCACGACTGATCCAGTCAGAATGTATATGCGTGAAATGGGTACAGTTGATCTCCTGACTCGTAAAGGTGAGATCAAAATTGCTAAACGTATTGAAGAAGGCATTGGTCAGGTATTGAGTGCTTTATCAAGTTATCCAGGAACTGTTAAAACGCTACTCAGTGCCTACGACATGATTTTAAAAGAGGAAATGAAACTCAGTGACGTTATCGTTGGATTCAATGACACTTCTCATTATCCCGATGAGGGAATACAGGTTATTAATCCTACTCAAATCAATAATGATGATAAAGATAACGACGACGATAGTGACGACGACGATGACGACGAAGAAGAAGAAGAAGTAGCAGCACTCACCGCTGAAGATGTAAGAGAACATATTGAAAAACTGGAAAAACTTCATCTTAAATACGTTAAATCTGTTAAGCGTTATGGCAAAGAAGACAACAAAACCAAGGTGCATGAATTAGAACTCGCACAATGGTTTCTTGAACTTAAACTCGCACCAAAATTCATCGTTTTATTAACTGATAATTTACGTGATTTAATCGATCGTATTCGCTTTACTGAGCGACGCGTTATGGAACTCTGCGTTAAGGAAGCAAGAATGCCACGTAAGGAATTTATTGCCGATTTCCCCGGTAACGAAATCAACTTTAAGTGGATTAAAGCTGTCATAAAAAAGAAAGCTTCTTACGCAGACAAACTTAAAGAACAGGAAGAGGAAATTCTAAAAATACAAGGTAAGTTAGCACTTATATTTGAAGATGCTTTGTTAGACATAAGTGAAATCAAAGAAATCAATAGAACCATTTCTATCGGTGAAGCCAAAGCACGTCGAGCTAAAAAAGAAATGGTCGAAGCGAACTTGAGACTTGTAATTTCTATTGCGAAAAAGTACACCAACCGTGGTTTGCTTTTCCTTGATCTGATTCAAGAAGGCAATATAGGTTTAATGAAAGCCGTTGATAAGTTTGAATATCGTCGTGGTTATAAGTTTTCAACTTATGCGACGTGGTGGATTCGTCAAGCGATTACCCGTTCAATTGCGGATCAGGCTCGTACCATTCGTATTCCGGTACATATGATAGAAACGATTAATAAACTTAATCGTATTTCCAGACAAGTACTTCAGGAAATGGGACGCGAACCTACTCCGGAAGAACTGGCTGAACGCATGGAAATGCCGGAAGAGAAAGTGCGCAAGGTTCTTAAAATTGCTAAAGAACCTATTTCAATGGAAACACCGATTGGTGATGATGAAGATTCACATTTAGGTGACTTTATTGAAGATGCGAATATACAGGCTCCTGGTGATTCTGCTGGTTTTGAAGGATTACGTCGTACAACAAGAGATGCGCTTGAAGGTTTAACACCTCGTGAAGCAAAAGTTCTAAGAATGCGCTTTGGTATTGATATGAATACTGATCATACACTTGAAGAAGTGGGCAAACAGTTTGATGTCACACGTGAACGTATTCGTCAGATTGAAGCCAAAGCTTTGCGTAAACTTCGACATCCTTCTCGTTCGGACGAGCTTAAGACCTTTCTTGATACCTAAGTTTTAATTTATAATTTCAAGTCGTTCAGGGCCCGTAGCTCAGTTGGTTAGAGCATCCGACTCATAATCGGCAGGTCGAGTGTTCAAGTCACTCCGGGCCCACCATACAAAAAGCCAGTGCATAATCTTATGCACTGGCTTTTTTCATAATTGCATTTTTATTTTAGTTGGCTCTAAAATCCTGAAGCTACTGCCATAGCACCAATTAATACACCAACAATGACACCGACAGGAACATCCACTGCTTTCTTCGGTGGTGATTCTACTCCTGCATCTTCACCATCAGCACGAGCCACATAATATTCGGTTGAGTAATCTATACCATTTAATTCAAACGCTTTTAAACCATTATTATTTAATTTCAGATTAAATACTGCCGGCTTATCTACCAGTTGATTCATTGTCATTGTTTCGCCTGGTTGCATTAAGGTTCTATCTAATCTAAATCCGAAATCATGATCCGTCTTTGTTGATGTTCCGGCATCAAACGTCATATTAAAATAAATCATACCTTGCTGATCAAGTACGGGCTCAACCGCATTTGCCGCTATCGAGATGAACATCATTGATAGAAATAACGTGAATGCCTTTAACATAGCCCACTCCCCTTTTTAATTGGACTTAAAACTACTTAAGTCTAGGGTAATGAAAATAGATAGGGCTGTAAATACTACATTCTCTCTAAATGACTGAATCACGTCTATATAATTCAGGATAACTCAGGTTTTTAGCGTTTTAGCCTCTTCTTCTTTCTCCGCCGGGATTAATTCTTCTAGAGATTTTTCCAACTCCTCTAAAAACTTATCAAATACATTTTTTAACTCTGGTAATTTTTCCAATAATTCCTGTTCCGCTTGTTCGATTTCAGATTTTATTTCAGGAACAACTTTTTCCTTGATCTCTTTAACTGACTTTTCTATTTGTTCAGTCACTTCTTCTGTAATCTCTTCAATGTCACTAAATACCTCTGCCATATTTCGATTAAGTTTTAACTGGAGTACCGTCTTTCTATAGTTTACTTTCCAAATATCATTATTATTTTCTAAATAGGTATTTAACTTAACATCCATGATTTTGTTATTTGACGAAACTGTTACCGTTGTTTCTATTTCAGCAACATCACCATCGATTATTATTTTGCCCAAGGTAATCTTTGTTATGCTTTTAAATTGCGTAATATCTTCAGTTTCATCAATAGAACTGGATAAACTGTATTTTCTTACTAATGCTTCATTTTCCGTTTTCATACCCAACCAAAAATGTTCACTAATTTGCTGAGGAGTTTTCTTTGTTTGACACGATACTAATGTAACGCAAACAGATAAAAACGAAATAATAAAAACATAATGATATTTATTGATCATCTAGTTTCCTTTAAATAAATGGTTAAAAAGCTAGTCATGTTCAAGATAAAAACTACAGCCGCAACTATATTTTATTTGATAACGACACTTTTAGTGTTATATATAACTTATCCATGTTTCAGGAATCAACACTATAGTATGAACTTTGAGACAACGGTTTCAGCTATTAATTGCACCAGCACTATGTTGCGTCGCATAATTCCTGCTCTTTTATTGCCCATTTTCCAAATTCACAAATACCATTAATATCTTATCTATATG
>JBFIIJ010000285.1:0-3714 GCA_041601315.1 Gammaproteobacteria bacterium | reverse complement strand
GAAAGAAAAATTGACACATGGTTTAAACAACACGCTTTAGCAACCGCTGACTTTTCAGATATTCCAAAAACGTTTGATAATTTAAATACTCTCGAAGATATAAAAGCAGTAGAAAGTAACTTATGACGAATATTAAAACATCGATTCCTATTGTTGGTTTTGCCGCTTACAGTGGCACAGGGAAAACGACATTGTTAATCAATATTATTCCTTTGTTAAAAAAACGCGGCTTTGAAGTTGGTGTTATTAAACATGCACATCATACTTTTGAGATTGATCAACCCGGTAAAGATAGTTACGAGATAAGAAAAGCCGGCGCAAGCCAGATGTTGATCGGGTCAAAACAACGCTGGGCATTAATGGTCGAACAAGACGAAGCAGACCAACAAACACGACTTGAAGAGTACATATCTCACCTTGATCAGGATAAACTCGATTTAATTCTGGTTGAAGGTTTTAAACCTGAAGCAATACCCAAGATTGAATTACATCGTCCTAGTCTCGGTAATCCTCTGATCTCCAGTTCAGATGAAAGTGTTATCGCTATAGCAGCCGATGCACCATTAACCGAAAATACAGAACTAACGATTTTAGATTTAAACAACTATGGAACGATTGTTGAATATATAATTGAGAATATCTGCACAAAAAATATTAACGAGAAATAATATGGCTGAGAATAAAATAAAGAAAGATCCAAGTTGTATGGATGATTACGATCCAGACTCAATCACTCCGGAGAAAGCACTTGAGAATATCTTTAATGCCATTATCCCTACTATTAAAACTGAATACCTTCCTGTACGAAAGGCATTAGGTCATGTTTTAGCTAACGATGTAAAATCTGAAATCAATGTCCCTTCTGGTAGAAACTCGGCAATGGACGGTTATGCGGTTAAAGGTTCTGATATACCGGACAATGAAATTAAAAAACTAAGTCTGATCGGAACTTGTCTTGCTGGCAAACCCTTTAGAGATACTGTTAATACAGGTGAATGCGTTCGTATTATGACTGGCGCAATTATGCCTGAAGGTACAGATACAGTCGTGATTCAAGAGCAAGCCATCGTCGTAGGCGACTTTATAGACATCGGTAACGATACAAAACCCGGAGACAACGTAAGACAAGCTGGTGAAGATTTAGCAATTGGCGATCTGGTTCTCGAAAAAGGAATGCGACTCACTCCTGCTGACATTGGTTTGTTAGCGTCATTGGGTTATGCCGAAGTTTCTGTATATAAAAAAATCAAAGTCGCTTTCTTCTCAACTGGTGATGAATTACGTTCTGTTGGAGAAGAACTTGAAGATGGCGATATCTACGACAGTAATCGTTATACCTTGTATGGCATGCTTGCTCGTCTAGGTGTCGAAATTATAGATATGGGTGTCGTTAGAGATGATAAAGAACTTATAGAACGCGCTTTTATCGAAGCAGCTGAAGAAGCAGATGTGTTAATAACTTCCGGTGGCGTGTCCGTTGGCGATGCAGATTACATTAAAGAAATATTAGAAAAACAGGGAACGGTCGATTTCTGGAAAGTCGCCATGAAGCCCGGCCGCCCTCTTACCTTTGGCAAATTAGATAATACATTTTTCTTCGGGCTTCCCGGTAATCCTGTATCAGTCATGGTTACCTTTTATCAATTTGTACAACCGGCTTTGAAAAAGTTAATGGGTGAAACGGTTTGTTCGCCAATAATGTTAAAAGTCCCTTGTGTTTCTAAATTGAAAAAACGTCCTGGTCGTGTTGAATACCAACGGGGCGTATTGGAACGTGACGAAACGGGGAAAATGGTGGTTCGTAAAACAGGCAAACAAGGTTCGGGGATTTTGAGATCCATGGCAGATGCGAATTGTTTTATTGTATTGCCATTAGAAAACGCAGGTGTAACACCTGATGAACTGGTTGATGTGCAATTATTCCATGGGATTGTTTAACCATAAAATCTCATCATTTTTCATGAAAAACATTGATACATTCCCGCAAAACCGAGAACCACTTCATGTAATTCGTTAAAAACTATTAAATATCCCTTGAAAAACAACAAGTTTAGGACGAAACTTAATATTATTATTAATTTTGTTTCAATAAGCTTATGCAAATTATTAGTAAATCTGGCTATCGCGTCAAACGGATTACGATACTGAACTCCAAAGGTGGAAGCGGAAAATCCATTTTGGCAACGAATATCGCCAGTATTTTTGCTGCAAACAATTTACGCACCACTCTAATAGACTATGATCCTCAAGGAACAGCTATTCGTTGGTTGAAACAAAGACCTGACTCATTTCCAGCCATTCATGGGATTAACGCGACTCAACAAAATCAAGGGATGACACGAAGCTATCAAATGCGTGTGCCAGCCGGAACTGATCGAATGGTAATTGATACACCAGCAGGAATTCATGGTTTGGAACTAAATGATTTTGTCATCAACAGCGATTACATATTAATACCCGTCATTCCATCTGATTCAGATATTCATGCAACAACACAGCTTATCGCCAATTTATTACTTAGTGCAAAAATCAGATCGTTTGATGTGAAAGTTGCAGTTATCGCAAATCGAGTAAAAAAGAATACAAAAATATTAAATCAACTGGATAAATTTCTACAGCAAGTTGATTTTCCTTTTATTGGCAGGTTAAGAGATACACAAAATTATGTTACCGCAGCCAAACAAGGTATTGGAGTTCACGAAATTTATCCACCGTCTCTGGTTAAGCAAGATGTTCATGATTGGGATGCAATCCTAAATTTTGTAGAAGATGGTGAAACACTTTATGACCATAAAGAATTGCCTCAAGCTTTACTTAAAAATGAAGACAGACAAATTAATTATTAAGTTTTACTTTAATTTCTGAAACCAGCAATTCACTAAATGGCAAAGCACATGTAAAAGCAGGTGATACTGCATTTAATACATGAAATGATTTATCATCTCCTTCAAACTTAAAATCCATCTCCAGTTGCTTAGTTTTGATATTAATTAATTGTGCGCGAATACCGGGCTTTCCCCATTGCTTGAAATCATTTTGTTTAATGTCCCGTAATAAGGTACTTGCGAGTTGCACCAGTTTTCTTTTTGAATACTTCATCATTTCGTTAACAGCGAGCTTTCTGAAACCAAAATTATTCGCCAGAAATAATCTGGCATCGATACCGAGAATATCGATCATTTCTTTCAGGTTAAAATGGTCAAAGCCTGTGTAATTTTCACGCCAGAATGCAGGAATCGCAGTCGGCCCTATTTTTGTTTTGTTTTCGGCGGTTACTGTAAAATGCACTCCTAAAAAAGGATTACGAAGATCGGGTACAGGATAAACATTGGTTTTTAATTTCAAACCATCTTCATTTGCGTAAAGATACAATCCTTTAAACGGTAATATTTTATAGTCTTGTGAAAACCCATAATCTCTCGCTATCTTGTCTGCATATAATCCGGCGGCATTGATCACATAACCCGGTTCGAATTCACCTTCGCTTGTTATAACTTTACTATCTTTTCTTTTAACATAAGCGGTATCATTTAAAATAGTTATTCCGGCAGTCATTAATTTTTGTTGAAGAGAGTTTACGACTTCCAACGGATTTACAGTTGCCGTTGTTGGTGACCATAAAGCACGATCCAATGTGTATACATTTGGTTCTATTTCCAACGCTTCTGCTGCTGTGATCATTTTCAATTCAACACCATTAATTTGACCACGCTT
>JBFIIJ010000284.1:0-3718 GCA_041601315.1 Gammaproteobacteria bacterium | reverse complement strand
TTTGCCTTATTTTTTCAAGCTTTTGTCTTTCTTTGGGTGTAGTAAAGATTCTGCCAAGGTTATCTGCATAAACTGGATGAGAAAAAACATAAGAACAAATGAGTAACAATATTTTGACTTGGCGAGAAGTTATCATCCTATTTTAATCTCCTGTCCACCTGCAAGACCTATGGTAATCCAATACAATAAACAGGAAGCAGAAATGTTCGCGTGATCTTTATCAAATTGAACCTTAGTTCCATTCATTCTAAAAGTACATTCGGACAAGGTATAAATTCCATCTGCAGATTTATTCATATAGTCAATTAATTTGAATAAATCCCCTTCATGTAACATACCTAGATCAAGCTCCATACTGCTACGATAAAGGACATAACCATTATAATTAATTTCGTAATCTGGAATATGCTCTTCTTGTGAATTGATTGAATATGTCAATGACGGCAATACAATATTTTCTCCTCCTTGTCGTAACGCTTCAATCCAATTTAATCTTTTTTCACGACCTATGACACCATGATTATATAATTCCACAAACTTAGGATAATAATCGCGTAATAATTTTTCTTCCTGATCAACATCGAGATAACGTTGACTAATTGACTGGAAAATACTTTTATTATTTTTAAATTCCTGATTCAAACTACTATTAAAATAATAACTGCCGCCTATAAGCGCACTTGCAATAATTAAACAGACACAAAATACAATTAGTGGCCCTTTTAAAATGTTCCAGTCTATGTCACTTTGCTTTTCCATTAATTTACTCCTATTACTACTCTTAATGAAAATAACGCTGCTTTATTTGTAGCTTGTGCATTGCCCTGTAATGTGGCCTTAGAACTTATATCGAGTGGAAATGATTCTATAGTAACCGAATGTGTTGAATCAAAATTACCAAGTGTCTCCGCTAGTTCATTTACCATTGCTATTGCTTCACGATAATCTCCATCAAACGGTTCAATATGAGCATTAAGATTTGATATTTGATAGTACTTCACTTTCTTATCATCAGTCATTACTTCTGCTGGTGGATTGTTATAATTGTCTTCTATCGCTGTTCCTTTATTCGGATCAAGACTAAAACTCCAGTCAATATCATCCAGCTTAATTTGTGGGTATTGCTCCAACCCTTTACCAATGCTAGTCAGCATTTCGTAGGGTGTAGCTTTATATTCTTCCAGAGTAGCAACAGCATCAACTGCAACTTTAATCTGCGCTGGTTCAACAGGAGTTTTTGGCAATCGTTCTCTGGCAAGATCGTACCGTACCTGATAAAACGCTGCTTTATTTTTTGCTGCTTCACTCTCTTGCTTATAAGTCAAACCCCCCATAAAATTTAATCCACTATAGATGAAACTAAAAAATAATAACGCGACACTTGCAGCATTCATGTAATGCCGGATATTACGCATTTTCATGTAACGCATTTCATGTGAAGATGCGTAACAGTTTTTAATCTGCACTTTTAAAAGGTGGCTAAGTAATAATTGATCACTAAATGGAACCGTTTGAACAGCGTCTTTTTGAATTGCCCCAAGTAACAAATTCACATCAAGATAATGCTTTTTTACCATTGGCAATGAGATTGCTCTTTTTTCCAATTCATCGAGTGTTAATTTATCAGCGATCACATAGACATCTAAAGAAATATCATTCGGCACTAAACGAAGACTATTTAGGTAGCGCTGAATTTTTTCCACTTCGGACTCTATTTTAGGCGCGTACGAATCTGTCCCATAACGGGGCAGTTTTGAAAGGCGACTTATCTTTAATTCTTTCTTTTGAAAAAAGGTCTGTCTTAATCCACTGATACTCTGCATTGTTACAATCAATGCATGATCTGAAATTTCAGGCAATGTTTTTATGTATGACTGGAGTAACAACGGGACAGAAAGTATGCCTTTCAAAGGTACTTTATACTTGTCTATTAGCTCTAACCAGGGCTTTACTATTTCCTCATTAGTTAATGCAATAAATAGTAAACTATCATCCCGACGTCCTTCTTCTTCACGACCCTGATTCTGTACATGCACATATTGAGTATCTCTGAATAAACGAGATTGTTTGCGCGCTATTAACGATGTTCTATCTGAACCAAAAACATGAGGTATAGTCTCCTGACGAAACTCTTCTTCTATCACATCAACTAAAATGGTCATTGGTGTCTTTTCTGATTCTGTCAGGTAACGTTCGAAATTATCACGACCCGCCGCATCGATATCAAATAAATATGTAGTACCAAGCTGGCCTTTATCCCAGTGATACACCGACACTTTATCAGCACTGATAAACAATGCGCGTCTGTTAAAAAATTCAGAATTTGACTTTTGTAATGAGATCATAAATAGGTCCTAAAACCGAAAACATAACCCAACCGATAATACTACCCAGGACAATTGTCATAGCGGGCTCGATCATTGACTGAAGTCGCTCAATAGATTCTTTTACATCTCGAGTGTAAAAATAACTAATGTTCGACAGTGCATTTTCCAATGCACCTGTATTTTCACCAACTCGAATCATACGCAAGACAAGTGGAGGAAACATATTCACTGCGGCAAAACTATCACTTAATGTCGTGCCATCAGAAATTTTCTGTCCAACTTGATTCATTGCACGTGCAATTGACTTGTTACCAGCAATCTCTTCTCCCGTTCTTATACAGTCAATAATGGTTATGCCAGAGGAATACATAATGGCAAAAAAACTGCAGAGTCGAGTTAAAATAATTTTTTTAAGAATAGGGCCAACTACAGGAATTTTTAACTTTAACTCATCATATTTTAAATGAAATGCAGGGCTTGTTTTAATTCCAATATAGATCCCCAAGATAATAAAAATGGGTATCAACAATAAAATATACCAATAATTAACAAAAATATTTGACACAACAATAAGTACTTTAGTATGAAGAGGTAACTCTTGCCCCATGGTTTTTACAAAACGTAATAATTCTGGCACCAAATATGTCATTAAAAAGAAAACAACACCTCCAACAACGGTTCCGACAAAGGCAGGATATGTTAATAATTTTTTTGTCAGTGCAGCTTGTTCATCTTGCCACTTAAGACTCATGCCCAACTCTTGAAATACTTTACTAATCTGACCCGATTGTTCACCTGCCCTAACCAAATTGATGAATATCTTTCCGAAAACACCTTCGAAATCTGCCATAGCCTGCGCTAACGTTTTACCACCTTCGATAGACTCAATCATCGCATTGGTGACTTCAGCCATTCTTGGATTATCACTACTATCTCTCAAGTCCTGCAAGCTTTCTAATACCGGAACGCCTGCACGAGAAGTCTGTTCAAAGTGAAAACAAAACGTAATCAAGTCACGCCGCTTAACACCTACACCAGAATCTCTTTTATGGCTTGCCTTAATTTCTTTATAGTTAACTAAATCGAGGTTCAATTTAGTAAGGCGCATTTCCAGATCAGCAATATTAGCCGCATCAACCTGACCATTATGTATACGGCCACGTTCATCTATTGCTTTATATTGATAAGCTTCCATTTTTCTAGTGCGCTTTTATTCTACCTGTTAAATCAACGACTCGGGACATTTCTTCAAGACTAGTTAATCCTTCTAGTACCTGACCTGCACCAACATCCGCCAAAGTTTTAAATCCTTTTGATAGAGCCATACGTAATAAATCACGTTGAGTCCCTTTGCGTGCGATTAATTCATCGATATCGGTATCAAAATGCAA
>JBFIIJ010000283.1:0-3745 GCA_041601315.1 Gammaproteobacteria bacterium | reverse complement strand
GATCGCGACTCGTTCCGTAAAAATGTGAAACACCAATATCCCAATCGCCAAAGTAATGTGAATAACGCGCAGCTAGATCGATATGTTTTTCTTTTGCAGAAGATTCAAATTGCGAACGATTTTGATCAATATGTGGAATAGTTCTTAATCGACTTGATATGCCAGGAAAGTAACGTTCACGAAAATAGGGCATAACAAACAGATCGACGGTACCCCAATCATTAATCAGTGCTAAATTAATCATTGGTTGGCCTAACTTATCTTCGGTGTCTAAATTTTCAAGCAAATCAGTTTGATTGATGACATCAACCAAGTGTTGAAACTCGGTAACACCCCAAAATACTTTGCGCACACCAAGTCGTAACTCCCAATTCTCAGCTACTTTTAAATAGGTTAATTCGCGAACATCAAAATGAGTTCGTTCATTATCATTTTCATCCAAACGAACAAAAGGAACAAAGGCGATACTTTGATCGCCATCATCCCATTCATGGTAATACTCAGGTTCAAATGCAAATGAAAAATTGCTTGAATGATCTTGACGAGATTCTTTTGCAGTTTGTGTAAAGCCTCTGAATTCTAACCCAGCATAACCACTCCATTCATTAGCAACGACAGAATCACATAGTGCGACACTGGCCAATAAAATACTGAGTGATACTGTCGTTTTAAGCATGGATTAATCTAACGTGCACGTTTAAGTGTATTTTTATCAAAGTCTCTATCAGTTAAACCGTTTTTGAACTGATAGTTTACCCATGTCAACGTTGTACTTTTGCCTGTTTGATGATTTGTCATTTCCATACTGTCGGGGCGCCAATATTGATCGAGATACTGTTTGTAATTGAGAAAGATTAATGTTTTTAGTAGTGCGTCTTTTCGATCATAGAATTCCAGTTTGCTTGGTTGGTACATTTCTTTATCTAGCCAAACAATTTGTCGGGTATAACCGGAATGTTCGTATTGTGGGAAACGTTCGATGACGAAGTTATCACGTCCATCTAAAGTTTCATCACGCAACCACTTATATTTATATTTTTCTACTTCTTGTGAAGCTAAATCTTCATAAGCGTACTCGCTACCAACAAAGGGGCCTGATTTGTTGGATGAAGAAATACGCTTAACGCGTTTTAATGCCGGCAAGTAAAGCCATTGATCATCGGGCGTTAAGGAATGTGTATGACTTAGAAAAGCAGTTCCCTTGATATCTTTCGGGTTATCAAATGAAAGTAAACTTTTATCACCATCGCCTTGAACTTCTAACGTGGTTATTTTCATTTCGCGTGTATGACTATCACCCTGTTTGTTTTTCAGGGTCATACTCATGTTAGCAATTTGATCTGTCCAGCCGGTGTCTCTGCTGTCAGCTTCGTTAGCAATTGCTAAGCCTTTTTCTTCAGGCGTTTCAGCATAAGCAGTGTTAAGCAGTAGACTTAACAGTATTATTGCTAGCGTCGATATTATCTTCATTAGTTGAACCCTCAATTTTCATTAATATGGATGGCAGGAGTAAAAAGTCAGCAAACAATGCAAATGCAATAACTATGGCTGTTAATAAACCCATGCCCGAATTTAATTCAAAGCTGGATGTTGAAAGTATGAGAAAACCAGCAACAAGAACAACAGAAGTAATCACCAATGCTTTACCCACTGTCGTGAATGCATAGCGCACAGCGTCCTCAGAGTTAAGTCCTTTTTCTCTTCTTGCGCGTAAATATTTACTCAGAAAATGAACGGTATCATCAACAACAATACCAAGACTCATACTGGCTACAACAGATAAAGACAATCCAATTTCACCGACCATTAAACCCCAAAGGCCAAAGCCCATTGCTGCGGGAACAAGGTTGGGAACCAAGCTAACTAACCCAATTTTTATTGATCGAAGTGCAAAGATTAAAACCATCGATATTAAAATTAACGCAACCGTTGTTCCCATTAACATACTGGATATATTTCTTTTTCCAATATTGGCAAACATGATGGAGGTGCCGCTACCATCTGCATTAGCAATATGTTGACCGTTTTTGCTTAGCCATTCTTGTGCACGATTTTCCAGATCAATTAAGTTATTAGATGAAATCGTTTTTAATGTCGCTGTCATGCGCGTTGCAGATTTATCTAAATTAATTTGATTGTTCAGATCTAATCCATAAGGCAAAGACATTTCATAAAGTAATAAGTATTGCGCGGACAAATCACGATCATCAGGTATAGTGTAAGAAGATGCATCATCCGCGTGCATGTTTTTATTCAAGCGCTTCATGATGTCGGTATAGATATTGACATGAAGAGTTTCAGGTTGTTGTCGATACCAGTTTGCAAATGCTTCAATCTCATTTAAAAAATCAGGATTGTTAATTCCACCTGCTTCAGATGCTTCTAATGAATACTCTATGTTATAAAGGCCAGTTAGATTGTCTGTCGTAAAGTCTGAGTCGGTTCGAAATTCAATCGTTTCATCAAAGTAATGTACAAACACATCATTGAGTTCATTGCGTGGCAATGCGGCAATTAATAGTAAAATTAATCCGGTCATTCCCCAGAATATTGGGGTTCTTTTAGCGACGACAAATTCAGAAAAGTATTTCATGAAGTGACTATCTTTTTCTTTTTCCTGTTTCACTTTAACAGGTAGTAGTGAAATCATGGCAGGTAGCATTGATACAGATAAGATGAAGGAGAAGATTATACCAATCGATACAAAGTTACCCAGATGACCAAATGGAGGAACGTCAGAAAAATTCATGGTTAAGAAACCAATCATTGTCGTAAAACTGGCAAGGAACACCGGTTGTAAATTCAATCTTAGACTTTCTATCAACGCATCATTCTTACTCATGCCTTGTCGCATTTCATGCATGAACGTAACAAGAATATGAACGCAGTTAGCAATTGCAACGGTAAGTATGATGGTTGGTGATGTTGCTGAAGGAGGAGAGAGCGGCATACCGAAATAAGCGCCAAGTCCCATCCCTGATAATATTGAAAACAGGATGACTAACAAGGTAACAAAAGTTCCGGTTAACCCACCTACCAGCACTGCAATTAATAATAACATGACACCGAAACTAATCAGTACTATCGAGGTCATGTCATTCTTTGAAGATTCAGCAAATGAATTATTCATCATGACCATACCAGTGATATAAATTTTAATCTCTGGATGTGCTGCACGAATTTCATCAGCTAAATTTCTTGCAAAATTTACGACTTCCGGTGTTTCTCTCGCTTCATTTATTCTTGGCATTTGTACGGTAACGTTAATGCCCGTGACATGGCCGCTTTCAGAAATTAAACGATTAACAAGTAACGGCTCATTAATCGCGATATTTTTTATTTTTGCCAGTTCATCGTCGGATAAAGAAGCGGCATCCGTTGCTAAATCTCTTACAATAAGGTCGTCTTCTTCCGCTTCAGTATGTTGATAATTAGTAATTGAATCGACACGATTGGAGTACGGGATCTGCCAGGATTTTTTCGTTAATTCTTCAACGACTGATAACACTTCGCGAGAAAAGACATTGCCATTTTCAGGCGCAAGAACAAATAAAACGTTATCGTTTTTAACATAAGTGTTTTCCAGAGCTTCGAAAGCAAGTAATTGCGGGTTATCTTCACTAAAGAATACACGGTAGTTAGTTGTAAAACTGATCAGACGTCCACCACTGGCAGCTAGAACAACAAAAACAAGGCAGAAAAAGATCACAAGCCATCGATGACTCAAAATCCATTTTGGATAACT
>JBFIIJ010000282.1:0-3747 GCA_041601315.1 Gammaproteobacteria bacterium | reverse complement strand
GATCGTAAACCTTATGTCTATGTAGAACCTGAAAAAATTGTTCCAGAGACTAAAAACAAAAAAATAGTTCCGAAAAAACAGGAACAATATTCTTTGAGTGCGGTAATGATTACAGGTGATAAAAAACTGGCAATTATTCAGTCTGGCCGAGATAAATCATTGCAACGTATTTCATTAGGGGAATCTATAGATGACTGGGTATTGGAAAAAATTGAACCCAGATCAGTTTTGTTGAAAAAAGGAAATGAAACTAAAAGCCTTGAATTAGAAGTAAAAAGCAGTAAACCCGCGTCAAAAGCGGCCGCAAAAACAAATAAAAAAACATCTAAAGAAGAGTTATCTGAAAAAATACTGGAAAAAATAGATGATAAGAAAGCAGTACCAGAAGTCTAAATGGCGGAAATACATAGAAAATTAAGTCAATACCGCTTTTAAATCGGCTTAGAACAGATAGAATAAGGCTATAATAATAAGAATCACGGTAATTTTAAGGAGCGTCATCTTCATGGAGAAGAGACCATTACACAATATATGCATCTATTTTATTGCCCTTGTCACACTAACGGGATGCAATCAACTCGGACTAAAATCATCAGATGAGCCCTCTGATAAAGAACTAACATCAAAAGTCTGGGTAGAAACTCAAACAGATCAGGCAGAGGTTTCCGTTAATGATGAATTATTGATTCAACCATCAGATAAAGTAACCGATAACCGTCAGCAGATTATTGAAATCGGTGATGGCAAATACGTAGGCTCATCAAGTCAAAACCAAAATCCCCAAGTTGACTCAGTTGAGGGAGATATCACTCTTAATTTTCAGGGAACAGATATAAACGAATTCGTTAAAGTTATTCTTAGTGATGTTTTAAATTACAATTTCATAATCGACTCTCAAGTTAGCGGTAGTGTAACTATTGAAACATCCCGTCCTCTAAAGAAAGAAGAATTATTTCCTTTGCTAGAAGACATATTAGCTAATAATAATGCTGCAATCATCGAAAAAAATGGCATGTATCATATTCTGCCAAAAACGAATGCCGTTAAAGGGAATCTCTCTCCAAAGACTCCTGAAACAAGCATAGGTACGGGATATAGTGTAAGAGTTGTTCCATTACAATTTATCGCTGCACAGGAAATGCAAAAAATCCTTGAGCCGTTTATCCCTGATGGTGGAGAATTGCGAGTCGATAAACAACGAAACATGATCATTATCGCTGGCACACCTCGCGAATTAGTACAGTTACAAGATACTATCGATATTTTTGATGTTGATTGGTTACGCGGCATGTCTGTAGGTTTATATCCTCTTGACTATGTTGATCCAAAAACGTTAAAAACCGAACTTGACGAAGTCTTAGGCGGCGTTGAAGGCTCTACAGATGGTGAATTATTAGGAGGCTTAGTCCGTACTATCGCTCTTGAACGATTGAACTCAATATTATTAATTAGCTCTACTTCATCAGCATTACGTGAAGCAGAAATATGGTTATATCGTCTTGACCGACAAGGTGAACAGGTAGGTCAAAATCTATACGTCTATGATGTGCAAAATGCAAAAGCGACTGAAATAGCCGACATTCTGGGTAATATTTTCGGTAACTCGACATCAGCTCAAACGTCATCATCGCCACAATTGGCACCTGGTACAACGCCTGTAGAAATTGCATCAGAAAACGATTCAAGTGAAAACACAACTACAACATCTACTGCCCCTATCAGTGTCGGAAACTCAGAAATATCTCTTACATCTAAAGGTGAAGTAGAAATTATTGCTGACGACACTCGTAATGCATTAGTCATACTCGCCTCTTCTCGAGATTATAAAATGGTTGCCGCCGCGATTAAAAAGCTGGATGTTGTGCCATTACAAGTATTAGTAGAAGCAAGTATTCTTGAAGTCACCTTAAATGGTGATTTAAATTATGGCGTTGAATGGTTTTTTAATAACAAAGTTGGAACGCGTACGGGACAAGGACAACTTGATTTAGGTGCTGCGGGTATTGCTGCTTTAGCACCCGGCTTTTCCTACACGATTGTTAATTCTGCAGGAAATATTAAGGCTGCTTTGAATGCATTGGAATCTGAGTCTGAAATCAATGTTTTATCAGCACCTTCCTTAATGGTGCTTGATAACCAAACAGCGACGATTAACGTTGGCGATGAAATACCCGTCCCTACTCGCCAATCAACTAGTAATATCGATCCTAATGCGCCTACAGTCAATGAAATTCAATTCAGAGATACTGGTATTACGCTTGAAGTTACACCACGAGTTAATAACAGTGGTTTAGTGACTATGGATATACGCCAGGAAGTTAGTAATGCGGTAGCAACAACATCTTCGAATATTGATGCCCCTACAATTCAACAAAGACAAATAGAAAGTACTGTTGCAATCAACAGTGGCGAAACAATTATATTAGGTGGTCTTATCCGTGATTCAATAACGGAAAACGAAGGTGGAATTCCGGGTTTATATAAAATTCCTGTAATTGGTAAATTCTTTGGCAATACGAGCGTTGAAGAAAGACGAACTGAACTCATTATATTATTAACGCCTCGAGTCGTTCGTAATAATGCTGATGCTAAAAAAATAACTGATGAATTTAGACGAAAGTTAGAAAGTTTACCGCCGGTTGAAATAAAAGCTGACGAGGTCATTATAGATACAACTTCTTAAATTTTACTTTTAGACTTCTATTTGGACTGCAAGCTTAATATACCGCCTTCTCTTCTCATATTAACTTGATTAAGAAAGGACATCCCAAGTAACACCATTCTTGGAAATTCACCTTCATGGACGGCTGCTTCGACATTATTTACTTTGATGCCTCCAATTTCGACGCTATCAAGCGATACAATATAAACATCGACCAAGCCATTTGCGGTCTCAGATTTTGCCGTTTTTAATGTGTTTTTATAGTCAATCCCTAATTCTTCAGCAATAACTCCATTCATTGAAACTAATGTTGCACCAGTATCGATGATATATGTCACTAGTTTATTGTTTATCTTACCTTCTGTACGATAGACACCTGTCGGGTCAGGAGGGAGTTTAACTGTGGCTATTGCGGTATCTGTACCGTGGCCTAATCTATAGCTTTTAATAGCCTCATGTACTTTCAGTGTAACTTTCTTTCTATCTTTTCCTATATCAATTAATTGCACACCTTTAACTGGCGAGTCGCCTTTTTCTATTGTGAAATGGGCTCCATCTATACGCAGGATGACCTTATTTTTAATCAAACCCATAACTGCGATATCTTCGATTGCATAGGCAATAAAAGAAATAGATAAAAGACTAAGAAATAAGACTGGTTTCGATGCGAATAAACAGACTTTAATCATTAGATGCATTGTTCCTTTTTAATGCATTTCTTTGAAGAAAACCATTTGTTAGGCCTGATACTTAGAAGTTTTTGTTTTTAATTGATAAATAAGCATTTAAAAAATGCTTAAGATGGTGCCCGGGGCCGGAATCGAACCGGCACGAGGTTTCCCTCGAGGGATTTTAAGTCCCTTGCGTCTACCAATTCCGCCACCCGGGCAAACGCATGTAATACATAATAATAATGGAGGCTGAGCCCGGAATTGAACCGAGGTACACGGTTTTGCAAACCGCTGCATAACCACTCTGCCACTCAGCCAGCGTTACTTATATTAAATTTACTCTTCCAAAATGTAAAAACCCCGGAAATAAGCCGGGGTTGCAAATTTTGGAGCGGGAAACGAGATTCGAACTCG
>JBFIIJ010000281.1:0-3749 GCA_041601315.1 Gammaproteobacteria bacterium | reverse complement strand
GAAGGTTTTGATTTTAAAGATGCAGGAAATTACATCGGTATAACTATGGTCAGTGTTGAGCAAACTAACTGGTATGCGCCTGGTGTTGGTCTGGTTAAGATGGAACGATTAGAGACAACACAGCGTAAAGCTTTGGACAAGGGAACATTATTAATTGAATTAGCTAAATTTGATTCAGATTGAATAATTAATCAGTAGAGGTGTTTCTTAAGTCAATAATGCGTTTCTCTGTAACCAATATATCAAGCGGCATATCGGTTTCTTCCAAAGGTAATTCATCAACAAGCTGAACCTCAAAAGCAATCCCGATTTTAGTTTTGACCTCATTCTTTGAAAACCAACGATCGTAATACCCGCGGCCATAACCAAGTCGATCACCTCTTTCTGTGAATCCCAATCCGGGTGTAATCACAATGTCATAGGGCCCAGATGCTGCTTGATTGGATTTGGGCGTCAAAATACCCATTTTATCGGGCTCCAGATCGGATAAATCTTTGAGAGAAACAGCCAGCATTTCCGTTTTATTCATGATTTTAGGTACCGCTAATGCTAGTTTTTGCTCTAAAAACCGCGATATTAGCGGCTGAGTTTCAACTTCATCTAGATAGGATATGTAGCAAAAGATGCTTTTTGCCTGATTAAATTCGTCAATTTCATGAAGAAATTGAATAATTTGTTGGCTCATCTTGGCACGACTTGTCATTGGGAGCGTGGAACGACGTTGTTTTATCAGTGTTCTGAGCTGTTTTTTTTGTTCAAGTAAATTCATAGGTGTTTTTAAAAGTACATAATTATCAATATCTTATGATAATATTGTAATTGATTTATTATTGTATGATTAAGCGTTTTGAAGCTAATTTTATCAGCTATACTCAATGTTATTTTACATGGCGCAAAACCGCTGTCTTTACTTTCTTTTTCAGTGTTTTTACGTACAATAGCGCCTTTTTTCGAGCGGGTATTTTCTATCCGCAGTAATTTCAGAATTTTATAGAGGTCATCAGACTGATGGTAACAATTAGATTGTCTAGAACCGGTGCAAAGAGAAATGCGTTTTATCACATTGTGGCTATTGATAGCCGTAAAAAACGTGATGGTCTTCCACTAGAACGCCTTGGTTTTTTTAATCCGTCTGCAATGGGTCAAGAAGTTTCACTTAAGATAGAAATGGAACGTATTGAATATTGGGTATCACAAGGTGCGCAAATATCAGACCGTGTTGCAAAATTGATTAAAGATAACGCAGAAGCAGCTGCGGCATAATAAAAGATAAAACAATAGCTTATTTGTTTTTGATTTAGGCAAAAATCGGCATTAAGATTTTTAATGCAGGAATATAAGTCTCAAATAATTGTTGGTCGAATGGGTGGGGCGCACGGTGTACGAGGTTGGCTTAAGATCATGTCGTACACTAGACCTAAAGAAAACATTTTTACTTATTCGCCCTGGTTGATTCAAATAGATGATGCATGGCAAGAGATTAAGATAGAAGACTCTCAACAACGCGGCGAACGCTTGTTAGTAAAAATACCAGGAATAGAAAAACCTGAAGATGCACGTGTTTACATGAATTGCGATATAGCAATCAAACGTGAACAACTACCAGCTTTGAATGAAGGTGAGTATTACTGGCATGATTTAATCGGTCTTGAAGTTATAAATCAGGATCAAATCAGTTTAGGCAAGATCAGTAAAATTACCGAAACAGGTGCGAATGATGTGCTTGTTGTTAGTAATGAAGAGAATAAAAAAAACATATTGATTCCGTTAGTAATGGATGTTTATGTAAAACAAGTTGATTTGAATGCCAAGACAATTCATGTCGATTGGCAACTTGAAGAATAATGTATCAACTTGATGTCATTACGCTTTTTCCGGAGATGTTTGCTTCGGTAATAGAGCATGGTGTTATTGGTCGCGCAGTGTCTGATGAACTGCTTGGATTTAGAAGCTGGAATCCACGTGACTATGCAGAAGATAAACACCGAACAGTTGATGACCGACCTTATGGCGGTGGACCTGGAATGGTCATGATGTATGAACCGGTATGTACTGCGATTGCTAAAGCAAAGCAGGCACAACCCGAAGCAAAGGTGATTTATTTATCGCCTCAAGGCAGACGATTAGACCAAAGTGGTGTTAATGAATTGTCTAAACGTAGCGGGATGATACTGGTGTCGGGTCGTTATGAAGGCATTGATGAGCGAATTATTAATGCTAAAGTTGATGAGGAATGGTCGATTGGTGATTATGTCCTTAGTGGCGGTGAACTAGCCGCGATGGTGTTGATAGATAGTGTATGCAGAACCTTGCCCGGTGTTTTGGGGCATGAAGATTCGGCTAATGAAGATTCATTTGTTGACGGCTTGCTGGACTATCCGCATTATACGCGCCCTGAACAAGTTGATGGTTATCCGGTACCGGAAGTTTTACTCAGTGGTAATCATGAGAATATACGTCGCTGGCGGCTGAAACAGGCATTAGGGAAAACTTGGCTAGCACGACCGGATTTGATTGAGTCTATTGAGCTCAATGATGAACAGAAAGGTTTGTTACAGGAATTTATTGCTGAAACAGAACAATCTTGAAGAACAACTAAATTAGATATGTGATTGGAGTATTAAAATGGCAAACATAATCGAACAACTCGACGCCGAACAAATGACACGTGAAATTCCTGAGTTTGCACCAGGTGACACTGTTGTCGTTCAGGTAAAAGTAAAAGAAGGTGAGCGTGAACGTTTGCAGGCTTTTGAAGGTGTTGTTATTGCAATTAAAAATCGCGGAATAAATTCATCTTTCACCGTTCGTAAGATTTCTTCTGGTGAAGGTGTTGAACGTGTTTTTCAGACTTATAGTCCGATGGTTGCTGAAATAGAAGTTAAACGACGTGGTGATGTTCGTCGTGCGAAGTTGTATTACATGCGTGACCTTCGTGGTAAAGCAGCTCGTATTAAAGAAAAAGTTAAAACTAAGTCGTAAACCTCTCGATATATCTTTATGCCGAGCTAGTTACACTAGCTCGGCATCTGTAAAATCTGGTTCATTCAAGCTATGCTTACTTGTAAATGAATCAACCTCCCGAAAGTTCGCTGGAATTATCAAATAAATCGAAACAAATTATCGACTCTTTTCTTGATGCATTGTGGATGGAGAGAGGTCTTAGCGATAATACGTTGAGTGCCTATCGCAGCGATTTATATAAATTTTCTTTATGGTTGCAAAAACAAGAAGTTGAAGTAATTGAAGTTCAGGCAACTGAGATACTGGCTTATTTGTCATTAGCAGAAAATAAGTCGGCAAGAACAGTTGCCAGACGACTATCTAGCCTACGTCGCTTATATGAATATTTACTAAGAGAAGATCAGGTAAAGCATAATCCGGTATCAAATGTTGATGCGCCACGTATTGGTCGTTCCTTGCCAAAGACTTTAACCGAATCGGAAGTAGAAGCGTTACTCGATGCGCCTGATACAGATGACATACTTGGGGTTCGTGATAAATGCATGTTGGAATTATTGTACGCAACAGGATTACGAGTATCGGAACTTGTTGGACTTGTGATTCAGCAAGTTAATTTAAGACAAGGTGTGGTTAGAGTAACAGGCAAGGGAAATAAGGAACGGTTGGTGCCTTTGGGTGAAGAAGCATCGCAATGGATAGAACAATATCTTTCATGTGCACGAAATGAAATATTAAACGGTTCCATGTCGGATGCTTTATTTCCGAGTAAACGCGGCAAAGCAATG
>JBFIIJ010000280.1:0-3761 GCA_041601315.1 Gammaproteobacteria bacterium | reverse complement strand
AGTCAGTCCTGTTCATGGTGTTGTTACTTTAATTGAAGAAGCCGAAGAAGTTCGTTTGCATGCTAACGCAAAGCGCATTCAAATTAATATGCGACTTTATGATATTTATTCATTACGTGGTCCAATTGAAGGCAAAGTAATGGAGCAATGGTGTTCTGCGCCAGATAAAAATGAATCACGTCGACATTTTGATTTTTATATCAAGTCGGATGAAGGTGATAATGTTGTTACAGCTATTCGCCTGAGAGATATCGTCCGAAAATTTCATGTATACATGCATTCTGGCGAACGTGTTGGTCAGGGACAACGTTGTGGCTATTTATACTTTGGAGGTCTCATCGATGTGTTTGTGCCATTGGATTCAAAGATAAAAGTAGAAGTCGGGCAACATGTCAATTCTGGTAGTACTGTTTTAGCACAATTAATTCATTCCGAAGCAGCCAGTGTAATTCAAAAGCAGGAAAGCGAAAGTTAGTTTTCATTTCTTTAAGTAATTCCCTTTCAAAGGTAAACTCCAGCAGATGTTTACACTTTTTAACAAAGCCATAAAGGATTTAAAGCGTGTCTAATCGCAGACGAGGCATATATTTGCTACCCAATCTGTTTACAACCGGAGCGTTGTTTGCGGGTTTCTATTCTATTGTCGCCTCAATCAATCACCATTTTGAATTGGCTGCTATCGCTATATTTGTCGCTATGGTTCTGGATGGCATGGATGGTCGTATTGCTCGTCTGACTAATACACAAAGTGATTTTGGTGTGCAGTACGATAGTTTGTCCGATATGGTTTCCTTTGGTTTAGCACCAGCGCTGGTTATGTATCAATGGGCATTATTTGACATGGGGAAACCGGGTTGGCTTGCCGCATTTATATATACAGCCTGTGCTGCATTAAGGTTGTCACGATTTAATACCCAAGCGAACAGTCAGGATAAACGATATTTTCAGGGCTTACCGAGTCCTCCGGCAGCTGCAGTTTTGGCTGGCATGATCTGGAGTGGGGAAGTCTATGAATTAATTGGTGAAACGACTTCATTAGTCTTTTGTCTTCCGGTCACTATCATTGTTGGTGTCTTGATGGTGAGTAATATTCGATATCACAGTTTCAAGGAATTTGATTTAAAAGGTCGAGTTCCTTTCATTACTGTTTTTATCGTCGTACTGGTCTTTGTCTTAATTGCGATTAAACCGCCGATAGTATTATTTTTGTTGGCTGTTATTTTTGCTATTTCTGGTCCGGTATTAACCTTGCTGACTTTGCGTAAGCATAGAGAAGCGAGAAAAACGACAGACTCATCAAACACTTGAATTATCTATAAAAATCGCTATATTCCTGAGCATGGCTTCAAGAAACACATTAATCAATTCTATCTGTGCTGGTTTTCAGTTAAACCAGTCTACGTCTGCTTGTCTGCTACTTCTCCTGCCCTAAGGGGCTAATAATCGTTCTACGCAATAGTATTTGGTTACGCGTTTATATAAAACGCAGGTTTCTTATTTGTATTGCTCAGGCTATCAACTTAGACTGAGTACGAGTTTCGGAGTAGATAAAAATGCAGGATAAATTAATCATATTTGACACAACTTTGCGCGATGGAGAGCAAAGTCCAGGCGCCTCAATGACGAAGGATGAAAAACTTCGTATTGCCAAGGCCTTGGAGAAAATGCGTGTCGACATTATTGAAGCGGGTTTTCCCATCGCCAGTCAGGGTGACTTTGAATCAGTAAAAGCCGTTGCCGAATTAATCACTGAAAGTACCGTGTGTGGTTTGGCACGCGCACTGGATAAAGATATTGACCGAGCAGCGGAAGCATTAAAGCCAGCCAAGTCATCAAGAATTCACACCTTTCTTGCAACATCACCGATACACATGCGTGAAAAATTACGTATGGAACCGGATCAAGTTGTAGAACAAGCGGTGCATGCGGTTAAACGTGCAAAAAAATATACGGATAATGTTGAATTCTCGCCAGAAGATGCTGGGCGATCTGACTTTGATTTTTTATGTCGTGTTATAGAGCAGGTGATCGATGCGGGTGCTACTACAATTAATATTCCTGATACAGTCGGTTATAACTTGCCACAATTCTTCGGTGAGTTGATTAAAAATTTAATTGAGAATATTCCCAATTCGGACAAGGCTATATTTTCTGTACATTGTCATAACGATTTGGGTTTGGCTGTTGGTAATTCATTGGCTGCGGTTTTAAATGGCGCAAGACAAGTCGAATGTACTATTAATGGTTTGGGTGAACGTGCGGGTAACGCCGCGCTTGAAGAAGTCGTCATGACGGTACGCACGCGACGAGATGTTTTTACTTGTGATACACAACTTGATACGACTCAGATTGTGCATTGTTCACGATTGGTTTCAACTATTACCGGTTTTCCAGTACAGCCAAATAAAGCTATCGTCGGTGCAAATGCCTTCGCACATGAATCAGGCATACATCAGGACGGCGTATTAATAAGTCGCGAGACTTATGAAATTATGCGTGCTGAAGATGTGGGTTGGAATGCGAACCGTATGGTCTTGGGAAAACATTCTGGACGTAATGCGTTTCGTACACGCCTGGAAGAATTAGGCATCGCCTTTGAAAAAGAAGAAGATTTGAATGATGCCTTTTCCCGTTTCAAAACATTAGCCGATAAAAAGCATGAAGTGTTTGATGATGACTTACAGGCCTTGGTTAGTGATGCGATTCAGGATAGTGCAGATGAACGTATCAAACTTATCTCTCTTAAAGCGGCAATAGAAACTGGCGAAACACCAAAAGCAGAAATAACATTGTCTATTGATGGTGAAGAAAAGCGTGCCAATGCTGAAGGTGGTGGACCGGTTGATGCAACATTTAAAGCAATCGAAAGTATGGTCGCTAGTGGATGTAACTTGCAGTTATATTCAGTCAATAACATTACTGATGGTACGGACTCGCAAGGTGAAGTAACCGTACGTATGGAGAAGGGTGGCAGGATAGTGAATGGTTTAGGTTCTGATACTGACATTGTTGTTGCTTCGGCCAAGGCATATATCCATGCGTTAAATAAAGTTCTTGAACCTGCTGAACGAGCACATCCACAACTTTAGTCGCTAAGCTATGCAATCTTACCAGCAACAATATCTAAAGGAGATGGGCATTGATGTCTGGATTGATAGAGACACTGAAGTCGCTAATGTTGTTGGACAAGTAAGTGGTGGTGCTTCACAAGTTAAAGTTAAGCCGGTTCATAAACCGGCTCAGCATTTTCCTGAAGCACTTACTGCTTTAAAACAGGAAGTTTCTGTTTGTCAAAAATGTGAATTACATAAATCAAGAACACAACCTGTTTTTGGTGTCGGTAATCCAGATGCAGACTGGTTGATTATTGGTGAAGCGCCGGGTGCGGATGAAGATAAACAAGGTGAACCTTTTGTTGGTCGTGCCGGACAATTATTGAATTCAATGTTGCTGGCAATGGGATTGCAAAGAGAACAGGTTTTTATTGCGAATATATTAAAATGTCGTCCACCAAATAATCGCAATCCGGAACATGAAGAAGTCGTTGCTTGTGAATCTTATCTGAGACAACAGATCGATTTAATTAAACCAAAAATTATTTTAGCCGTTGGACGAATAGCGGCGCAAAACTTATTAAAGGTAGATACGCCAATAGGGAAAATGCGCGGTAATCGTTACCAATACCCTGATAGTGAATTGCCAGTGATAGTGACTTACCATCCTGCATATCTTTTACGTTCGCCAAGAGAGAAACGTAAAGT
>JBFIIJ010000279.1:0-3773 GCA_041601315.1 Gammaproteobacteria bacterium | reverse complement strand
TTTCTCAAGCCCCTCATAGAAAATCTATCTAATGGGATAGTAGATGCTTTGGCTATGATGGGTAAAAGACTATCAGGTTGTTCAACTGTGGATTCACAAACTTCAAAATCAGGTTCAGTTCGACTACAAATTTCTATCGAGTCGAAACCATATTTTTCAGTCGTACTTCTGAGGAAAGCGATTGTAACTGGTCTTCCATTATAGTTATCAAAGGAACGCCATTTATACGCAATCTCATCATATCCCGGATATTTAGTTCCCTTTTCGCTCCACTCATCGAATATACTCAAACCCTCATCACTACCATTAGTTTCATAGTGAATTGCCATACCACAATGGGTCCAATCGTTATAGCCACAGTTTGGATCGATAAAAATGAGTAAAGCTCTTATCTGAGAAGTTAAACTATCTTTTATTTTCGGATTAGATTTAGGTGACAACGCTTTGACGAAAGGTCGAGGTGCTTTTCGTCCATTATGTATAAATACGGCATCAATAAACTCTTGAGGGGCTTCCTCCAACTCATTGGCATTTTCAGCCTCTTCAATACAGATAACCTTTCCACTGCTAGGTGGAAGTATGACCATGCCACGTCCTGTCTTAACATCGATGCTATATGGATGTTTTTCAGAACAATGTGAATCGTTTTTCGCATAGCTACCTTTCCGACGTCGGAAGTAGTGATGCTCTCCTTTAGCTGTGGTTACTGTAAAGTTAGGTTCTAGATCGTATGTCTTCTCTAACATGGCAAGTGCAGCGGCGGCCTTTGGGGTATCCGTATCGAAAACAATAATGTCATCTCCGACAATGACGCCAACCTCGTGATCTGGATGTTTTGTCCAGTAGTCAATGATGGTGGCTACTGAGAGTTTTTCGAGCCAAGGAGGCCACTTTACAGAGGTCCGCTTCGTACCCGGTAACAATGGAATGACTGCAAAGCCAAATTTATACCGATAGAGTGCAGCGTGTAGAAATGTATTTTGAGTGTTTGATGTGACCATCAGAACTTCTCTCCTTTAATTATGGTTCCCTATTAGAGGAGCCAATTAATTTGGAGCGAAGTCTGAACTTTGCCAAACTTATTTATATAATTGCTATGTCAGCCAATTACCGCATATCGTCAAAAGTAATATTTGATTTAAGCATTATAATTTAGATTTGTTGAAGTTGTAAAGGCCAAGTCTGATACGAAAATTCTATCTTGCTTTAATTTAGATTTACGCTTTGTAGTTAATTCAGTGGATAGAGTGCGGGCATGAATTCCTTCTTGCAATTTCAGAATTTCAGTTTCACGGGCACGGAGTGAGTCCAAAAAAAAATCAAAACTAGAGCTCCTGAAAAACTGCCAAACTGAAAAGCTGAGTTTCTGTTCATGACTAACAGTTTAAAGAACGTTGGGATTGATTAAGGATATGATCCTACTGAAAAGGCGTAATCATGGAACGTATCTGAATACCTATTTTAAGTACTCTCGACAGGTTCGCTTACTCAGTATGAAGCGGAATTTCCCGTTTTCCAGAACTACAGCTTCTCAGTTTACAGGCGGTGTCGGCAGATCCTTCCTCCATGAAGGTAAAAGAACCATGATTAATTAAGTTGTTGAAAAATAAGGAAGGGAAAAGGTCGGTAAAATGGTCGGTAAACTCGTTGTTTAAAACAAGGATTAAAAAAAGTATTTACTTTTCTTAGTGTTACGAACGTAACAATTTTAAGACAGACGGACAATAACTCTCTGAGACTCAAAGACTAACAATCACTAGGTAATGCTCTTCATGCTAGTGCAATAGTTCATTTAGGGTGCCTCCAAGATCTTCATTGAATTCATCCCACTTACTATTTGACCGTTCTTTCAAATCGTCTAAAAAATCACCAAGCTTATTTTGTAACTCAAGACGTTCTTCTTGGGTTCCAATCACCGATGATTTAATTTCCTCAGCACTAGGTATTTTTTTACCGCATACCTTATTCACTTCAACTTGGTCATCTTGCATGTCTAAGCTGACTAATAACGCATCCATTTCTGTAATATTATCACAAGCCATTTTAACTTCGTATGTCGTTGCGCCGATTATTGTTGCAATACCCAGGTAGGGGACGGCTTCAGAAAACATAGAGCCAACATTGACAGCCGTAGCACGTACCGTTCTCTTAGTAACATTACGGGTGACGTTTTTTACTTTAAGTTTATTAGCAGTGACTTTTTTCTTTTCAGCTTTAAGATCTGATGCGAGTCGTTTCTTTTTTGAAGTAGGACTATCGGCTAATATTTCAGCCATGTTGGTAATAGGGATGCTTGTGAGTCCTTTGTAAAGTAAGTCATGAACTGTAGAACTTACGAGGGTCGCAATGTTGAGAGCGAAAAGTCCAATGAAAGAAAAGATGATTATGGCACGTTTAAGGTTTGCACCCATCGCACCAAACATACCAAAAATCATTTCACCGTCGATCGTGTTTTTGTTTTCAGTTTCCATCAAAGATGTCCTGTCATATTGAGGCTAGTGTCATTTTGAGATGTAGCAACGTATTTCGCTAGTAGTAATTATCTGAGCTAACCACTATGGCTAACTCAGATAATATTGAATAGGTTCTCCTAAAATTTTAACGTTTAAAAAGAAACATGAGGAATGCGTACGCTGTAAGGACAGCCAACATATAAAAGGGATATGTGTAAGCAAGCGCTAAGCTGACTATGAGTACAATCATCATGGGTGTGTTCAAGAACAAAGAGCAAATGAACAAAAAGGTGAGTATTAAAATTTCCATGTGTTTAGTAAGTGATATGTTTGCGTAATAAGTGATCAGAAAACTGCACCGCTCACCCCCAGGACGTAAAACCCGGGGGTGAGCACCAGCATCTGCAATGATGCAGACAGAATGAAACGCTGGAATGTGTAACTAGAAAGAGGGGGGAGTGCTACGAGATGTGATGACGTAATGTGTAGGGATCTTCTGCTGCTTCATGAGTCCAGATGTCATCAGGAAAATCACTTGCTATTAATCTGGCAACAGCTAGATCAAAGTCTTCCTCTGGTAATTCCCAAGCAGAGACAGTGTCAATCGCGTCGATTAAATAATTTTGAAAGTTTTGCATATGTGTTGCTCCTATGTTTAAAAAGATAAAAGACGAATGTTGCTAATACCAATATCCCAAGGGCTGTATAGGGATGTAGGTAAATCAACAACAGTGTCATCGCTAAAGCTGAGCCTTTGTATGGGCCCAAGAAAATACAAATGAGTGCAATCACTGCTGAAATGGTAAGCAGCATGGTTTCTCCCTATTTTAGTAAGGTCTTGAAAGTGAAAGAATTTCCAAAGCCCGGTATAGGCCCGGTAATTGGTAAAGGTGAAAATAAAACGCTTTGTTTTCTTGTAGTTAGTGCGGTGGACTCGGTGACTAGGAGTACCTCAGAGAGTCATTATTCGAACTATAGGCTTGGTGATTAGGTATCCAGTAACAGGTCATGCCAGAACAGTAAATATAGAGAGGTTGATTATCTTTCCCCCTGTTTTCCAGGATGATAAGTTTAGTTCTATCATTGAGCCACCTAATATTTAAAATTTAGACTATTTGTATGCTGGTCAATTTAGTGATTTTAGAGGTGAAATTATGAATGAGTGCTGCGCGATGTAGAGTATGTACCCCGTCAAAACATATGAGACAGAATTGAGCTAAAAACTAAGAGAGACTTCTGCTACGTTAAATACAATAACTGAGGAGTCTTACAATGAGCAATAGTACCGAGAAACGAGTTAAAGAGATACGTCGTCACACA
>JBFIIJ010000278.1:0-3796 GCA_041601315.1 Gammaproteobacteria bacterium | reverse complement strand
GATGCTTCGCATGTATTAGTTCATCAACTGCCCAAACCGATTTTCCCCAAAGATCATCTGCAGGTATTAATTCAGCTTTTTCATTTTCTATATATAAATACACAGGTTTTGGAGATTTACCTTCAAAAATCACCATATCCCACCCTGCATTCTTCATTTCATTACCGATATAACCACCTGAGTTTGAACAAGCAATGGCTCCAGTTAATGGGCTTTTCGTTACAACAGAATATCGTCCTGCTGTAGATACCATTGTTCCTGTTAATGGCCCAGTGGTCATAATCATCTTATTGTCTGGGCTTAGTGCATCACATTTTGGGTCGATCTCTTCAACCAGATATTTTGTTGCTAGACCTCTCTGTCCTAAATAATCATTCGCCCACTTCATATTCAGCGGTTCATTGCTTATTGAACCATCCGTTAAATTCACTCTTAATACATTTCTTGTCCAGGACATTCTTTTATTCTCCTGCGCTTAAGCGTTCTCTTGAGGAAGGTTTTTTGCTGCATGGGCACGCATTCTTTCCAAGCCACCGTGATCAGCATCTACATAGGTAATCGCTTGGGTAGGACAAGCTTTTGCACATTCAGGATCACCACCACATAAATCACATTTATATACAGTGCCTGCATCCTGATTGTAGTTAATCGTTCCGAACGGGCAAGCAATCGTACAAACTTTACAACCAACACAAATATCATCGATAACTTCTTTTGCGCCGGTTGCTACATTAATGACAATCGCTTCTACAGGGCAAGCATGCATACACCAGGCTTCTGTGCACTGCGTGCAGGTATAGGGAACAAACCGACCTTCTTCATGAAAGGTAAAAATTTTTATTCGTGACTTGGAAGGATTAAAGACACCTTCAGCTTGATAAGAACACGCCATTTCGCATTGCAGACAACCAGTACATTTTTCTGGTTCGATCTGTAAAGATCTAAGCATAAAGATACTCCTCTTGTGATTATTCCTGATTTGAATTCTAACGATTCAATATCAAACTAAACTTTATATTGTTAAATTCTTTAAAATTATTTCCTTATTAAAACTGAGTATAAACTGAATTTTTATCGATATCAGTAAAATATGTAACACTCTATATAATAATTTTTCTTTTAAAATTAGGCTGTTGCAAAATGCAACGCTTAATTTTTGATGAATTCGATTCTGAATTAAATGTACTTTTCCATTTATAGACGAATGTAAAAAATAATAAATTATGACACTAAATCTACTATCATTAGAGGAGTCCCCTATCGATTTAAAATAATAAAATTTCCAAGGATACTTAACCAAGATGTCGAATCTAGAAACGACAAAAACATTGATTCCTCAAAATCCTCACAAATCATTAAATACTGTTGCCAATATTTGGGAAAAATTTGTTGGTACCGGTGAACTCAATGATAAGCGTCTTCGACCTGTAATTGCCGATAGCTGGTTACGTTGTCGTGAACTAGGCATAAACCCACTTAGTAATCGTGCTCAATCAGTTGTTTCTAATGAAGAAATTGAAAATAAACTTCATTTAGATTATTTGGGAATATCTGGAAAAAACGTTCTAGATAAAATGTCGAACACTGTAAGAGATACTGGACATGTCATTGTGTTAGCAGATAAATCCGGGAGTATTATTTATTCGGTCGGTCATCAACAAATTCAGTCAGATCTGGAAGAAATTAACTTTAGACCAGGAAGTGAATGGAGTGAAGAGTTGGTTGGTCCAAATGGCGTGGGGACACCTTTAATTCTGGGATATCCTGAGCTAGTTATGGGTTCGGAACATTTCTGTCAAGGTTGGCAACCCTGGGTTTGTTATGGTGCGCCAATACATAATCCAAGCACTGGTTCAGTACTTGGTTGTATTGATATTACTGGGCCAGCCGATAAAGTCTGCGTTGAAGCAATGGCATTAGCAATATCAATAACACAATCTATTGAATCCGACCTGGCTGTTACTCAGTTTAAACGGCGCGAAGAATTACGAATTGCCTATCGAGACTACCAAAAGAAATGGCCGAATAATGTCTCTTTAGTCATAGACGAATATGGCACGATTATAGATATCAATTCATATGCCTCTGATTTCATGGGTAATACATCGAACGTATTAAACGAATCTATTCACTCATTATTCCCTTCTCTTGAGCCAAGTATTAACCGAGCCTTTATTGATGGGATGGAAAGAGAATGTGAAATAGAAATAAAACAAATTGTTCCAGATTATGTACGTATAGTTTTAAAACCATTTAAAACTCAAAGAGGCACATTAGGATGTTTTGTCATGATTATTGATAAAAACTTTAATCACACTATCCCAATGAGCCTTCAATCTAATGAAGATGAATTAATAAGAAAAACATTAAAGCTAACACGCGGAAATGTTAGCAAAGCCGCCAGAATTTTAAATATAAATCGAACTACAATATACCGCCGTCGTAAAAACTGGCAATAAAACCAGAATATCCCGGTTTTTTTAAATAACAGGCAATTTTCCTATCCAGTTTAAACTGAATTTATTTTATATTGTGTTGTCTGACTAATTACTTCAGTTAAAACATTCGAATAAATTGTGAATTTATCAAGTATCTATTTAGAAACTCATTACAATTACAAAATATAATGCTCATAAACGAGATGGTATCGGTAACTAATATGTTAAAAAAAATCATTAATACTGTTTTATTTAGTTTGATCAGTGCACTTACATTATCCCATGCGGTTTATGCTGAGATAATCGAAGTCAATTTTGCTTATGTTGGCGAAAGCAATCATTCAGCTCTTCTTGGAGTTAAGCAAGGCCTGGAAGAGTCCAACTTACAAGGTCAGTTTTTAAATCAAAAATATAATCTCGATATCGTGCCAGCAATAGAAATTTCCTCACATGACTTCTCAAAATACATCGCTGTACTAACAGCAGTTGATACTGATGTTTTTGAAAACATGACTAAAACTTTACCTGATACCCCCATATTTAATCTGACATTAGATAATGACAATCTTAGAACGTCATGTATCAATAATGCGTTACATATCATTCCAAGTACGAGCATGACTGCAGATGCAGTCGCACAGTGGCGCAAGAAAGAACCTGATTCAAAAGCGAAGGCGCAGGCTTGGCATTCTGATTTTGTAAAATTTGCAGCTCGAGATCTAAATAAACGCTTCAAAAAAAATCATGAAGTAGATATGGATGATTATTCATGGGCAGGTTGGGCGGCTGTTAAAATGACATCGGATACTGTTGCACGAACACAAATAACTGATCCGGCAAAGATGTTAAATTATCTTAAAACAGATATTGCTTTTGATGGTCAAAAGGGAGACACCATGAATTTCAGAGAGACAGGACAGTTACGCCAATCAATTCTAATAGTTGAAGATAACAATATTGTTGCCGAAGCGCCTGTTCGTGGTGTTGCAAAACCACCCTCCTTGGATAGCCTTGGAACATTACACTGTGAAAAATGACTAATAAACAAATGAATTTAAAAAATATCAGGAGCTACAAAATGAAATTAATACACTGTATATCATTATTGCTAATCGCATTAGTCACGGTATCGGTAAATGCAGCACCAACAGGACGAATTTTTATTACCAATGAAAAAGGAAATTCTGTCTCTGTTATTAATGGTTCGACATTAGAAGTTGAAGCAACTATTGATATTGGCGAACGCCCACGTGGAGTTGGTCTTTCCCCTGATGGTAGCGAGCTTTATGTTGCCGCGAGTGAAGAAAATAAAATTAAAGTCGTTGACCCTTCATCATTGAAAATCATCAGGGAATTCG
>JBFIIJ010000277.1:0-3801 GCA_041601315.1 Gammaproteobacteria bacterium | reverse complement strand
GAATAGTATGAAGAATTTAGTCTGGCATAGCCTCAAGAGAAAGTCTGAAGTTATTCCTTTTTACACGTTCAATAAAATAACCAGTTATGACAGTAAAGTTTGCAACAAGAAATATGACTTCATTTATGTTGCAACAGGTGAACCGCAGAAGAATCATTACAATTTACTTAAAGCATGGGAAATTCTTGCCGAAGAAAAAATATTTCCCTCTCTATGTCTTACGCTGTCTAATGAAAAATATCCTTCACTTGTTAAATATATTAATGATGCAAGTAATAAAAAGGGCTTGAACATTGATAATGTGACAGAAAGAGCATTTGATGAAATGAATTTCCTATATAAGAGTTCTGGAGCATTAATATATCCATCAACTTTAGAATCATTAGGTTTGCCACTGATTGAAGCTGAACAAGTTGGAATCCCGATAATCGCTTCAGAGTTGGACTATGTGCGTGATATTGTTGAACCACAAGAGACATTTGATCCAAGTTCGCCATTATCAATCTCCAGAGCGGTTAAAAGGTTCTTGAGAATCAAAAATAACTCTGGATTGATAGTTCCCGCTGATAGGTTCTTGTTAGAGTTAATTCCAGAACTGGGAAAAAGTGATAATTGATATGCGTTTTAATATTTCTTCTTTTTACGAACGAACTAATTATTTAATATTTCCAGTTGCATATTCATTGAATATGTTTTCAATAACTGCTCTATTAATAGCCCTAGGTCTTTTTGGAGAGGCTGAAATTGCAGCAGATGTCGGGATTATACAAGCAGCGGCAGTCTTGGTCTTTATGGCATTTGGTTCTAATGCTAGAAATATTATTCTAAGTAAAAACGATACTATTTCGATACAACATTTCTTCAAGTTTAGATGTCTTCTTCTAACACCATTAGCAATTTTAGCTTATTTTTTGAGTAAAGGAATTATTGATATTGCTAATGAATTTATATTTTTACTGCTTTTTAGGAAATGTGTTGAATGGATTGTTGAGTTACAGATAAGTGAACGTGAATGCGAGAATGACAAACGATATGCCTATCTTTACTCCAGTATTCAGGTGGCTATGTTTCTATGTATATTGATATCACTCTACACAGGAACAGAAAACTATATCGTCCTAACGCTTTTTGTCTGGGCGGTTAGTCCTAGTTTTCAAATAATTCCATTTTTTGAATTTATGTTAAGAAACGGCCAGGGCACGAATATGCCTTGGACGCAATTTATATCACACTTGGGTTCAAGCTATATAATTTCTATTTCAACATATGTTTTCAGGGTTTTGATTATCCTATTGGCTGGTAAAGCATTAGGGGGGTTACTCTTCTCTGCTTACGCTATAGGTGGAATGATAAATTCTGTTTATACCTATGCATTAGGTCCTACGCTAGCTGCAAAGAGCAATCAAAATAACGATAATCGAAATTCAAGTTCTATGAGATTGATTTTAACTGCATTGATGTCTTTAGGGCTATTTATTGCGTTACTATCATATGGCACTAGCTCAGGTTTATCTGAGACGCAGTTCTATTTCCTATCAATCGGTTTATCTTTGATTGGTAGTGGAATAATGTTATTAGCTCAACGGAAGCGTATACACATATTACAGCACGATCTAGATAGCGTGTTTGTTCCAGATGTGCTTGCAAACATATTGATTATAGCAACAGTGCCATTCGCATTTTATTTATTAGGCTCAGAAATTCTATCTGCTTTATTCTTATGGAATGCTATTTTAAATTACTTAATATATTTGGTCCCTTCTATAAACTATAAATGGCAAGAAAATTCAAAAATGAAAATGCCTAAGAATAGTCTATTTAGGCATTTAAAACGCTCCAATATTCAAGTTATTGTTTTGCTCTTTCTCATCATCCCGATATTCTTTCAATTGAATAGTAATATCATTTTTGATAGTGCGGAAATGTTATTCGATTCGGCTGGTAAATTAACAAATTTGCCATTGCCTATATCCATATTTGCATGCTTTTTGGGCTTGGTTTTTCTTATAAATTATAAACGATGCTACACATCAGCAATATTTGTGTTTGCATATTTTGTTGCAATGTTAAGCTCTATAATCCTTACATCATCAGAGAATAGCCCCGGCGAACTAGGCAAGATCATTTTAATGATACAATTTATATTGCCAGTTTTCGCATTGTTTCTTGGCCAGTCCTATGTCGTGCCAGTTAGCAAAAAGCATTGTTTCGAGACAATATTTTTATTTGTATTAATGATTATTATACCACTTGAAGTGATAGCCACACTCATTCAGGCGACAGGTATATTAACCCCTTATCTTTACGTATTTAGCCTTTATCAACACTTGCAGTATATGCCTGCTATTTATATAGGTTTATATTTTCTGGCTATATTCTCCTTGTTTGAGCATTTCAGCGCACGAATTTTAATATTAATACTTGCTCCATTTATTGCGGTTTATGCAGTATTGTCATTTTCTACTTCGGCTATGATTATTATGTTCTTGGGCGTTGTGTTTAGTTTTATCTTGTTATGTATTAATAAGCGGTTGAGTTTTGCTTTTATCCTAACAGCATTAGTCGGCATATTTCTTTATGGGGCTATGAATCTTGAAAAATTAAAAATATATGAAAATCAAGCTGTAAATAATACGTATTTGCAGCATAAGCATGCATATCTAGAAAATAAAAAAATACTGAATCCATTAGTTGCTGTATGGCATGTGTTCGCAAGTATGGATATTGAGCTATATCGTAAGGGGCGCAATGCATTCGAAAATAGAGACTATAAGACTGCGTATGATTTAAATTTAAAAAATGCAAAACGACTCGGGATTAACGCTGACTTTTCGATGTATCTATTGGGAAGAATGTATGAAGGAGGATTGTATCTAGAGCAAGATAATGAAAAAGCTTTAGCTTGGTATAAAAAATCAGCTGAAAATGGTGGGGCAAGTGCATATTTTAGACTAGGTGAATTATATAGCGAGGGTAAAATTGTCACAAAGGATTATAAAAAGGCAATTATTTTGTATACAAAGGCAGCAGAGATGAACCACCCAAAGGCGCAGTTTAAGCTGTCTCGATTAAATGAAGATGGAAAAGCCGCTGCAGAGTTAAATATAGAAGACTTTAATTATTATGACGGGATGAACCAAAAAGCAGCTACTGAAGCAAAGTCTATTTTCAATTCCTCAGAGATTAAGACTAAAAATAATGTAGATGTTCGCAGGGTAATATGGGGACATTATCTAAGCGGTATAAATCTAAACACAGTTGAATTATTGTTTGGGCATGAAAAGCGAATGGACAGAGCGTTTGCTGCAAGCGCCCATAATTATTATCTTGATATTTTGTATAACTTCGGACTTGTTTCTCTACTTCCAGTTTTGATTTTAATTTTGTATACAATAATCAGTGTGTTTAAGCAGAGGCATAGCTTTTTAACCTCTCCACGAAATTTAGCATTGGTGGCTTTAGTGTTTTATTTTATATTTGTTGATAACTCTCTAAAGGTTGGCTTTAGACAGCCTTATCCTGGTATTTTGATGTTTTTCTTATGGGGTGTCTTGTTGACTAATCTGCAGCAGCAACAAAGTAATTATAAAAAATATAAACTAATTAAATAGACAATATATTAATGATATTAGAGATATATAAAAATGATAAAGTAGATATTTTTATTAAATATATTTCATATTTAGTAAGCATAGGAATTTTATTTTTGTACTTTAATGCATTGTATGATTATAAGGGTAACCCTTTTGTTTATACTTTTTTTACAGTTGTGTCTAATTCATTGCTGTTTTACGGATTTAG
>JBFIIJ010000276.1:0-3835 GCA_041601315.1 Gammaproteobacteria bacterium | reverse complement strand
TGCTGCCGCGCCGTCCCGACCTGAAGGTCATCGTCACTTCGGCGACGCTCGATGCCGGCCTTTTTGCGCGCCACTTTGGCTCCGAAGACAAGCCGGCGCCGGTGATTGAAGTGTCAGGTCGTAGTTTTCCGGTCGATGTGTTGTATCGACCCATTGAAGATGATGAAGAGAGCGAAGATGATCGTGGACGTGAAGGAGCTATTCTGGATGCGATTAATGAATTAGGTTCATTTGATATGGGCGACATCCTTATCTTTTTAGAAGGGGAAGGTGAGATTCATGAAACTGATAAATTCCTTAGAAAGCAAAATTTACGAGACACAGATGTCTTGCCACTATACGCACGTTTAAGTTCGTCGCGACAAAATAAAATATTTGCACCACATAATCGTCGCCATATAGTTTTGGCAACAAACATTGCCGAAACATCATTAACGATTCCTGGTGTGCGTTATGTTATCGACAGCGGTATGGCGCGTATTAGTCGTTATAGTTATCGAAGCAAAGTACAACGTTTACCCATCGAAAAAATATCAATGGCTGCCGCAAATCAACGCAAAGGACGTTGCGGTCGAACGAGCGATGGTATTTGTGTCCGGCTCTATAGTGAAGAAGACTTTCAGTCTCGTCCTGAGTTCACTCAACCGGAAATACTTCGTACCAACCTTGCTTCTGTCATTTTGCAAATGAAAGCATTGAATATTGGTGATATAGAAAATTATCCTTTCATTAATCCACCCGATAAAAAACTAATCAATGATGGTATGCGCGTGTTGCAGGAAATTAATGCGCTCGATAATAAAGATAAGTTAACGACGATAGGCCGAAACATAGCAAGATTTCCATTAGATCCAAGGCATGCAAGATTATTAATTGCGGCGAATGAATTTAATTGCCTCAACGAAATACTAATTATAGTTAGTGCCTTAAGTATTCAAAGCCCAAGAGAGCGACCCATTGATAAACAGGAAAAATCTGATAAAGCACACGAACAGTATGATGACGATAATTCAGATTTTTTATGGTTTGTAAATCTGTGGCATTTTTATCAAAAGCAACAAAAAAAGCTTTCCCAGAACAAACTAAGAAAATTGTGTCAGCAAAACTTTTTATCTTATATGCGCATGCGAGAGTGGGCCGATATACATCGACAATTACGCCATGTTTGTACGGAAATGAAGTTTGCTATTAATACAGAACCGGCAAGCTATCAAAATATTCATTGTGCCATCTTAACCGGCATGCCGAGTCATGTTGCATTCTTATCAGACAAACATGAATACACTGGCGCAAGAGATATTAAGTTAAATATCTTTCCTGCATCAGGACAGTTTAACAAAAAACCAAAGTGGATCGTTGCAGCTGATCTGGTTGAAACATCACGTTTATATGCACGTAATGTCGCGCTAATCGAATCAAACTGGTTAATTAATACAGCAGCACATTTATTAAAATACGATTATTCAGACGCACATTGGCAAAGTAAAAGTGCGCGCGTCGTTGCTTTAGAAAAAATCAGCCTATATGGCATGACTCTGGTGGCAGGGAAACGAGTGAACTATGGTCGAATTAATCCAGTTGAATCGAAAGCATTATTTATCAGAAATGCGCTGGTTGAAAGTGATTTGGAATCAGCAGCTAATTTTTTTAAGCATAATAATAAATTAATAAAAGAACTGAGAGAGCTGGAAATAAAGTCGCGTCGTCCGGACATAGTCGACGAAGAGTTAATTTATTCTTTTTATGATAAAGCTTTGCCTGTTGATGTTTACGATGGTCAATCATTTGCAGCATGGGTAAAGAGGCTTGATAAAGATCAAAAACAAGCCTTGTTTCTTGATAAAGAATCAATCATGAACCATGAGGCTGAACATGTCACTGAAAATGCTTATCCAGATACGCTTCAATCCAGAGGCATCAGTATGCCGCTTGAATATAAGTTTGAACCTGGCAAGAGTGATGATGGACTTAATATTGATATTCCTGTTGCTGTATTAAATCAATTTGATGATAAGCAAATGGATTATCTGGTGCCTGGTTTAATCGAAGAAAAAATTATTGTTTTATTAAGGTCATTACCGAAACAGATAAGAACAAAAATAGTCCCTATTCCGGAGACCGCGTCGGAATGTGCAAAGAATATTACTAATCATTCTGTAACACTTAAACAAAACTTGTCCGCGTATTTATTTAGAACACGGTCTGTTGAAATAAAAGAGAGTGATTGGGTTGAAACAGCTTTGCCAGATCATTTAAAAGTTAATTATCGAATTATTGATGAGGATAATGAATTACTTGGCACCGGCAAAGATTTAGCTGTTTTAAAAGAAGCGTTGTCTGATAAAGCAGAAAATGCATTTACTAGTCTCTATGAAAACGAATATGGAACTGAAGAAGTAACAAAATGGGATTTTGGTGAATTGCCTATAAAACAGGAAGTTAAAATTAATGAAGATGTTGTTACCGTCTATCCATCCTTAATTGAAGAAGAGGGTGTTGTTTATAAACATGCTTTCGATAATCAGGATACTGCCGAATATTATTTAAGATATGGCTTAAGAGCATTGTTTAAAAAAGAACTACTTAAAGAGATTAAGTATTTACGAAAAAATCTTCGTAGTATCGAAAAACTGGCTTTGATGTATAGCAATATAGGTCCAAAGGATGAATTGATTGATGAGATTCTTAATTTAGCCATTGATGAAACATTTTTGTACGAAGAGGAACCTATCCGAAAGCAGGATCGTTTTTACGCAACGTTATCTGAAAATAAACGAAATTTATTAATAAATGCAGAGAAAGCATGTGTTCTATTAGAAACAATTTTAGAAAAACAGGTGAAAATAGCATCCCGTTTATCCGATTCCGACATTTTGAAACATATTGGTGCAGTTACTGATATTGAAGATCAGATAGATTATTTAATCTTCGGAGGGTTTATTAACGATGTTCCTTATAAAAACTTGCAACAATACCCAAGATATCTTGATTCCATTTCAAAGCGGATTGAAAAACTTGAAAATGGCACAGAAAAAGACAAACAAAATACCTTACTCATTCAAGAGCACTGGAATAGAATCAAGAAATTAGTAGATAATGCTTATGAAACGGATTGTTTCACGACTTCATTGTACGATTACCGTTGGATGATTGAGGAATTGCGAATATCCTTGTTTACCCAAGAATTAAAAACAAAAGTACCCATTTCGATTAAGCGAATGGATAAAATGTGGGATAAGCTGCAAAAAGTAATATGAACCTGAGTTGAGAAGGAAATGACTGAGCAATCAATTGAATATTCAATATTTTTGATATTTACCGGTGCTGCCGTGTTTGCAACGCTTGCATTGTATGCAAGACAAGCGATGATTGTTGCTTACATTGCACTGGGTTTATTATTTGGCCCGTGGGGTTTGGGTTTTGTAAATGATCAGGTATTGATTAGCGACATTTCTAAAATCGGCATTATTTTTCTTCTATATCTACTCGGTTTGGATTTGCTCCCGCAACAATTGTGGCAAATGTTAAGAGAAGCGGTCGTCGTTACGCTTGCTAGTTCAACTTTATTTGCGGTGCTTGGATTTTTGATTGGCTATGTCTTTGGTTATGATTTGTTACAAGCAATGTTAGTGGGTGCCGTTATGATGTTTTCCAGCACCATTATTGGTTTGAAACTATTACCAACGACAACATTGCACCACAGACACACCGGTCAAATTATTATTAGTATTTTATTGATTCAGGATTTAATTGCGATTGTTATTCTATTGTTGCTGCAAGGTTACGGCAAAGGTGGAAACTTAATCGTCGATATAGCACTTCAGTTAGTTTACCT
>JBFIIJ010000275.1:0-3854 GCA_041601315.1 Gammaproteobacteria bacterium | reverse complement strand
TGATTGGGTCTCCAATTACGGTGTAGTCACTACGTCCACTACTACCCATTTCACCGACAATTGCGACACCCAGATTAATACCGATGCCAATCTCAATGGGTTCGACACCCATGTCTTCAGCCATCTTGCATATGCTTGTAAAACGCTCATCTTGCTTTACCTTAGCATTCAGGGGGGCTACCGCGTGAATCTGATCCAGTGTTGCGTCAACAGCCTTTTCCACATGGTTTTTAACGACTGCGGGTGCGTTCCAGTATGACATGATCGCATCACCGATAAATTTATCTACCGTGCCTTCATATTTGGTGATGATATTGGTCATCTCATCCATATACTGATTTAAAAACTGGATTAACGTGCTTGCGCCACCTGCTGCTTCAGAAATATTGGTGAAGTTACGAACATCAGAGAAGGTCACAGTAATCTCATGTTCCTTGGCAATAAAAGCATCCTCACCACTAGCGGCATTTTTGATGATGTCTTCCATGACTTGCGGGGATACTTTAGAGGCAAACTTGCCTCTGATAAGATTCTTTTGTTTGGTTTCAAAGAAATAGCCAGTAATAATTGATGCCAAGGCGCCAAATATCAAAGTGAAGAGTGGATAGAAAATATTTAGAATAATTCCCTCAGTAAAGAGTAGGTAGTTAATGAAGTACAGCAGTAAAAATGCTGTAACAGCAATGATGATTGGTAGAAACAGTGCGCTACTATACCCAATAGCTATGACAACAAAAATTGCCAGAATGAAAATGAGGACTATATTCATTCCAGTAGCTATAGCGGGGATATGAAGGAAATCGCCCGCAATGATGTTGTCAATTACATTCGCATGTACTTCCACTCCCGGGTAAATAGAATCATAAGGCATGATTCTTAAATCAAGAAGCCCCGCAGCCGAGGTGCCGACAAGTACAATCTTGCCTTCTATATCAGCTTGGTTGAAGTCTCCCTTGATGATATCAACCGCAGGTATGTATTTAAAAGTTGATGACGGACCTCTGTAATTAACTGCAATTCGACCATATATATCAGTCGGTATTTCCCGTCCACCAAGACTAATTGAGTTCACGCCGGATTGATCATAAATGACATCAATATGCTCTTCTTGGAAAGCCATACGAAGAAGTTCCAGGGCAAGAGATGGGTAGACTTTGGAATTATATACAATTGCAAGTGGAACAGAGCGGATTACTCCGTCGCTATCAGGCCAGACGTTAAAGAAACCACTTGTGCGTGAGGCATTCTGGATTATTGGAATATTGGTGATGACGCCATCAGCTTCCGGAAGATATTCATACTCTCCTTTGTTTCTTTGGATAAAGGTGGCCGGGATTTTTGGAGCCTCTTTATTCTTATGGGTTTCTCTCCCATCAAAATCAAATGTGTACCCCAGAATGGTAGGCGTTTTCGCAATTGAAGAAGCAAACAATTCATCGTAGTTGATATGTTTATCCTTAGGTACGATATCCGCGATACCAAGCTCAGATATAACACGATGTGGGGATGATTTATCAGGCTCTGGGAACATGATATCGAACCCTATTGCGACAACTCCTGCGTCACCTAAATTATTAATCATATTGGCAACATCGCTACGTTTCCACGGGAACTGTCCTATTTCTTTGAGTGAACGCTCGTCGATATCGATAATCACAACTTGTCCAGTTGGCTCAATGGTGCCACGGTTGATAAAGAGCATGTCTCGGAGTTTATTATCAAAGACTTCAAATTGAGATGGAATCAAGACATATATGGATATGACTATTCCCGCAATAACGAGACCTAGTCCGAAATAGATAAAGAACTTTTTCACATCAGCTCCCTGGTTTTAAAGAGGTGCTGGAAAAATAAAGATCGTGCTTCCCATGGAATGATAATTATTGCTACTGGTGCACCAAAAGCCAGTAGTCACGAAATTTATATTCACCATTATGGATAAAATGCATACTTAATTCCACTCGTGTCTTCAAGTGAAAATCGTTATTTTATACTTAAATTCATTCAGAATTAGAGTTACTAAAATGAGCTTAACGCTTTTTAATTAACATAAAATATTAAGGTTATTTAATGATTGGAAAATATTGCTTAAGGCTATCGTGTTGCTTTGGCAATGCCGAGCACGGTTAATGATGGTATAGAAAATTAGATTTTTGAACCGCAACCAGAATCGTGGGAAGGAGTGTTTACTTAAACGACAAAATAATAAAATAAAATCACAGGGTAATTAGATTATTACCCTGTGATAAATTATTTACGTTGCTGAGAATTCCATTTTAATACCAGCCAATTCAATTAGATCACTGTCTTTTAACTGGTAGGCTTTTGCGCCTATGGCTTCACCGTTTACAACTGGATAACGTTTTCCGTCACCATCACTTTCTATATGTGTAAGAAAGTAACCTTGTGGCCGACGAGAGATTACAGCAACTTGAGTACCTGGTTTACCTAGTGTTATTAAGGCTTTCGTTAATTCAAGTTCTTTACCTGCGATTGGGCCATTTAAGACTGTTAATCGAGCTAATGGCATTCCTCCACCTGCTGGTGCAGACGAAGAAGAAGCTGGTGCAGCAGATTGAACTGCCTTTTCTGCTGCCTGTGCTGCTGCTACAGCAGCGCTAGCTGAACCCGGTCTAATGATCATGGTTTTTTCAAAATCATCATCATCAGCCGTTGCATGTTCATTGACATACTTAAGCTCATGCTTACCGATAGCGATTACATCACCATCTTTAAGTGCGTGTTTTTTTACGAGTTTTCCGTTTACGTAGCTACCGTTTGTGCTACCAAGATCTTCCAGAAAAGAATCGTCGAGTATTGTTATAACCAGTGCGTGCTTACCACTAACGGCAAGGTTATCAATTGGAATGTCATTGTCAGGTTTGCGTCCAATGGTCAATCGCTCCTGATTGAGTTCGTATTCACCTTGAACAACACCATTCATACTTAGAACTAACTTAGCCATAGCTAATTGCTATCCCCGTATTTCTTATTTATTAAAAAGTTTTTTAATTTTTTGTAAAAAACCTTTGGGTGAAGAAAAATCTTCCCGGATACGCACCAAAATAATTGAGATGTTATCCTTACCCCCTCTTTTGTTCGCAAATTCCACTAATTTATCTGCGGTTTGTGCAAGATTAGCACTATATTTACTTAGGGTTAAGTGAATTTCTTCATCTTTTACCATATCATTCAAACCATCCGAGCATAGTAGGTAAATATCGTTCGGTAAAACACTTTCTTCGGCTAAATCGACATCGACATCAGCCTCAATCCCCATCGCACGCGTGACTAGATTCTTGGGAGTGTTGGCATGTGCTTCTTCTGGCGTGTATAAACCGCGGTCGATAAGTTCTTGAATTAATGAGTGATCTTTCGTGACCTGCTCTAACTCATTGTTTCTTAAGCGATATAGTCGGGAATCACCTACATGGGCAATAGATAAAATGTTGTTATGAAACAGCCCTACAACAATGGTTGTACCCATACCTTGACATTGTGGATCTGCCTTTGCGGTATTAAAAATATCTGAATTTGTCTGAGTTACTATCTCACGGACAACCAATGACTCATTGCGGAAACCAGTAGTTTCATCAATTTGTCCTTTTTTAGCCTTTTTTAGCCCTGCTGTGATGCCATGTAAGATATTGGTCACAGCAAGTGCGCTAGCGACTTCTCCTGCTTTATAACCACCCATTCCATCAGCCAGAATAACCAAACCATTCTTTCCGTCAGTGATCGTGCTGTCCTCATTATGAGGACGTTTTCGGCCAACATCAGACTGGTTTACTATTTCAAGTTTAGTTGATAGATCCATTATTTATTTTTTCTTTATGTTTTTTAGGCAGTTACGC
>JBFIIJ010000274.1:0-3891 GCA_041601315.1 Gammaproteobacteria bacterium | reverse complement strand
TGTCAGCCTATTCAAATGAATGGCAGGTCAAATAGTGCGCACCATCTTTATGTCTTAAAGATAAATTATGAAAGTATCAATATGTCTCGTGCTGAATTAATGTTGAAATTACGTGAGAGGAATATAGGTTCACAAGTCCATTATATACCCGTTACATCACAACCACATTATAGAAACCTTGGTTATAACCCGCATGATTATGTTCATGCGATGGAGTATTACCAACAAGCATTGAGTATTCCGTTGTATTACGACTTGACAGATGATGAAGTTGAATATGTTATAAAAACGTTAAAAGAGCTTCTGTCTTGAAGTTGGCAATCGGCACCGCTCAATTTGGATTGGATTACGGTGTAGCGAATTTAACAGGCAAAACATCTGCAGAAGAAGTAACAAAAATACTAGACTACGCACATCAAAGAGGTGTTTTATCAATAGATACAGCTATTAGTTACGGTGATGCTGAAAATATACTAGGCAAATATGGCGTCCGTGATTGGCAAATTGTAACTAAACTTCCACCAAGTGATAGTTGTGAAAGTAGCGCCAACAAAATTATTTGCGATTCGCTAAAGAGATTATGTGTTGATTCATTAGATGGAGTCTTAATGCATCGAGCTAATGATTTGTTTGACGAAAAGGGTAGTGATGCATATAAACAGTTATTAAATTTAAAAGAAAAAGGCGTTATAAAAAAAATAGGTATATCAATCTATGATCCAACACTACTTGATATAGTGCTTAATAGATTCGAGATTGATATTGTACAAGCTCCATTTAATGTCTTAGACAGGCGAATTTTAAACACAGGTTGGATGTCAAGATTGAAAGAAAAAGGAATTGAATTGCAGGTGAGATCTATATTTTTACAGGGCTTACTGTTAATGGAGCCGGAAAACAGGCCAAAAATATTTAGAAAATGGCAAAAAGTTTGGTCAAAGTGGGATAAACATATTTCTATAACTAAAAAAAGTCGTCTTGAAGCATGTCTTCAATGGGTTATGTCATTTTATGAAATAGACAAAATTATTGTCGGTATAGATTGCCTCGAACAGCTAGAAAAAATAATGAACACACCACCAGTTTCAAAAGTGATTCAGCCGTTAGATGTCGAATGTAACGATCCATTACTGTTGGATCCGTTTAATTGGCAAAGGATTGAAGCTCAGGCTTGACCATATATGTATATTGGTATTTGGCCTAATAGTAAATTGAGAATAATGCCCATCCCTGGTTTTGGATGTAAGAGCAGTGTTGTTGAAAAAATATTTTTAGAATACTTTAATAATGGATATCCTGTGATTTGTTCGAGTGCAAGAAGCTGTATTAATTTGCTTTTGGAACATTTCGAGTTATCAAGGAATTCTCTAGTTAGAGTTCCTCCTTATGCGAGTCATTGTGTACTGGAGTCAGTTTCAAGAATTGCGACTCCATTACATTACAGTTCAAATGAGCATGCTGATGTAAGTATTGTTTACCATCAATGGGGAATTCCCCATGAATTTAAACCAGTTAATGCAGGTTTAATTATTGAAGATTCATGTGATTCTGTATATCAGGAACCTGATGGCATGATGTCGCTAGGCGCGAATTATGAAGTTTGGTCTTTACCTAAAATACTGGGTTGCAGTGCAGGAGGTATTATATGGTGTAAATCTTTAGATGATGCATCTCACATACAAGAATTACGAGACAATCGAAATCAATCTCCTCATTTACAATGGTACTTGAGATTATATGGGGCAAAACGCGAATTGTTTATGAGATATTGGCATGGAGTTGAGAGTATATCAGGCCAACTTCCCGCAAGAGCGCTTAGTGAAATACTGTATTCTTTCAAGCAATATGAACATATTGTCAATCAGCGTAAAAAAAGAATTGATGTCGTATGCGATCAGTTTGGTCAGAATATCAGAAAAAAACTATATGGTAGATTACCAACTTGTTTACCCTTATTGATTAATGAGCATGATGATATTAGTAACCATGAATTAGTACTGAACATCGGATTCAAACATTATCAAAAAGTTAATGATCAGGGTATATCAGAATTATATAAGGTTTTACCTTTACCTGTGCATCAAGATATGCCGTTATCAAGTCTTAAAGAAAATATTAAGACTCTGACACATGCTAGATTGGGTATTTAAGTGACTAAAAAATCATTATTTGTGATGAAATATATTTTAAATGTAAAGGTTAAAAAAATATGACTAGATGTGTTGTAGTTGGTGCAGGTTCAGTTGGCATTTTAGCGGCCTATTTATGTAAGTCAAAATATGACGAAGTTATTTTAATAGAGAAAAATTCAGAATTAGGTGGGCTGTTATCATCATTTGAAATGAATGGAGCAAAATATGATTATGGTACACACATCCCCGGCATGACAGGTAATAAAACAATTGATGAATTTTTATTTGGTAATGAGGATGAGATAGAACGTGATTTTTATAAGTTTCCATATTTAAAATCAGAAAATTATTTCAAGGGCACATGGAATAAAAAAAATACATTGCTTGATGTTCGAAAATTGAAACATGAGAACTATCTTGCTGGCATGCTCGAATTACTAGAGGCCCCTGGACTTGATGGCAGTGAAGAAAATTTGGCTGAATTTTTGGAAAAGAGTGTTGGCAAAACATTTTCTGAAGAAGCATACAAGCCTGTTATTGAAAAATTACAAGGTAAGGAAGTTGAACTTCAGGATTTGCTGCCGGAGGTATTAAGAACATTTGGTTTGCAACGAGTAATCGCGCTTACCAGTAAAGTCAGCAAAGAATTGAAACAAATTGCTCGTTTAGATCAAAGTCTTGCTTATCACTCTTATGATGATCATGAGAGGGAAGGGTTTTACTATTATCCAAAAGGTAATAACGGTATTGGAAAATGGATGGAATATGCAATTGATAAACTTGAAAAATGCGGGGTCAAAATATTGCAGGGAGAGGAAGTTAGTTCTATTGAACACGAGAATGGAACTATAGGTAGTATTATATTAAAGAATAATGACTCTATACCAATTGATCATCTTGTATGGACGGTACCAGCGTTCCTGGCATATAAAGCAGCCAAAATAGAATTTATATCAAAACCACCAAAATTTAGAAACCATATATTGTGCCATTATGAATTCGATATTCCATTTATGAAAAAAGCACCACAATATCTATTGTGTTGGGAACCTGGGTTTTATAGTTATAGGATAACGTTGTATCCAAATATTACGTCAGATACAGAGAAGAGCAGCAGGTTTAATCTAACAGTTGAAGTGTTAACCGGAAAACTTGAGTCCGATATAATTGATAATTTGATGGATACTGTTCAAAATGAATTAATAGAATTAGAAATTATAAAACCAGAAAGTAAAAGAATAGCGTCCAAGCTGCAAAATCTTGGCGCAGGGTTTCCTGTTTTTACTACAGATTTCATGAAAAATGTTATAGAACAGGCTGAGACGTTAAATAGTAACTTGAACAATTTTAGTTTATTAGGGCGTGCTTCCGGAAGAGGCTTTTTTATAAATGATTTACTACGTGACACATATACTCAACTAATTATTGAGAATGAAAATGGATAAGAGACAGAAAAATGCAGTTTCTCAATACAATAGATTGATTAAAGAATCACATGATCTCGCGTCAACTGTTGGCAGGACACAAAACGAACTTGGTATGGCTAAGGATATCTGGAGAGATATTCAAAAAAAACTTGCGATGGAACCAAACAAGAGAGTTTTGGAAATAGGTTGTGGCTATGGTGAACTAACTGAAACAATGTTAGAAGGTTATAATAAATATAATCAAAATGTAACACTACTGGATATTGAATCAGTAATTACAGCTATAAAAAATAATTTCAGCAATTATTTGAATGATAATATTGAGTTAATTG
>JBFIIJ010000273.1:0-3906 GCA_041601315.1 Gammaproteobacteria bacterium | reverse complement strand
TATAGTAATAAAGAACTCTTGTCGAAGAGTATTATTGATATCAATCCCGAATATACTAAAGAGATCTGGGATGCAAGGTGGAAAATAATAAAACAGGATAAGTCTTTATTTTATGAAACAGTTCATCAAAGTAAAGAGAGGCATGATTTTCCGATAGAGGTCTGGGCCAATTACATCCAGTTTGCTGACAAGGAATACGCTTGTACCATTGTGCGTAATATCACTGAACGTAAACAGGCTGAATCTTTATTAAAAGAAAGTGAGGAACGTTTTCAGTCATTTGTAACTAATGCCCCTGTATCCATTCACGAAATCGATCTTGAAGGTCGACTTATCGCTATGAATCCTTGCGGACTTAAAATGGCAGGTATTATCGATGAAAGCGAAATTTATGGTTTACCTTATATCAATGCAGTATTCGAGGAAGAACGCCCCTATGTTGCTGAGATGATGTCCATGGCATTTAATGGAGAAGTTTCGACCTTCGAATTCACTGTGAATACAAAGGTGGAACCTAAATATTATTCTTCTATTTTTATTCCAATAAAGAATACAACCGGTCAGGTTAAACTTCTGATGGGCATTACCACCGACATCACTGAACGCAAACAAACTGAAAGAAAACTTTCCTATCAGGCATCGCATGATAATTTGACGGGACTGGTTAATCGGCGCGAGTTTGAAAACCGCGTAGAGCGATTGCTTTCTACAGTTAATCAGGACAAGGGAGTGCATGCCATGTGTTATATGGACTTCGACGATTTCAAAATTATCAATGATACCTGTGGTCACGCTGCCGGGGATGAAACACTGCGCCAGCTTTCTGATGTGTTACAAGGGGCAATGAGAAAACGAGATACATTGGCTCGGCTTGGTGGTGATGAATTTGCAATTTTGATGGAACACTGTGCACTTAACCATGCGCTTCGTGTAGCCAAGTCTATACAAAAAGCTGTACAGGAATATCAGTTTTCGTGGGAAGGACAACACTTTAAAGTAGGAATTAGCATAGGTCTAATAACCATTACAGAAGACACTCACGATCTTACTTCGCTATTAAAAGAGGCTGATGCTGCTTGCTACATGGCCAAAAACAAGGGTCGAAATAATATTCATATATCACTCTGACTGAAAGGATCGGGGGCACCTAAGCACAAGCGCGGGATACAATGGAACGTATTATCAGCATGGGATTAAGCGGTTTAGAGGCATTATGTTTATTGTAATTATTTTAACAACTTTAAAGATCAAATCAGATAAACAAATACAAAGCACATAATTAAAACAGGATATATATTTTTGTTATTCCGCATTCGTCTGCCATTTCAACTTTATCCAAGTACGTACTAACTACTCGTTAAATATACCTGATTTTATTCCAGATTTACTAAAGAGACTCCATAACTTGCCGATAACAACATAGAACCAATATCTCGGGAGTATTCAAATGATTATGCCTCTACAAGAAGCTGTCAACAGACGCCAACATGAAAGAAAGTACTTTCATCATAAGGTTCAATGGATGCATCAATCTGGTTCAGGCTCTGAACAGGAGGCACTTGATATGTCTCCCTGGGGAATTTTTATTTCGGATGAAGGGAAAATGATGCGACAAGTTAAGAATAATGACCCTGTCACTATAAGCATTGATATCGGTAAAGAAAAATTCGAGCTTCATGCAACAGTACGTTGGTCTGGAACAAGTTCAACACACAATAAACGTGGTTTTGGTCTTGAGTTTAATGAAGCATCTAAACAACTGGCAGAAGAGTTATTTTTACAACTCGATGAAAAAGGAACATTCTTTGTCCCGGAAGAATAGGATTAACATAAGTACTTCAAGATTTTAGAATACTAACGTTATCTGCTGGAAAATGACAAACCACCTGATTCCTTCCTTGTTCTTTTGCTTTATAAAGCGCTTCATCTGCATATTTTATTAAATCAGCCGGCTTAATTTTTTCCACACTTTCTTCTCTGGCATAGCCGACACTAACAGTCACATACCTAACATTACCAACTTCCGACGTTTCATGTGGAATTTTTAATTCTTTTACACTGCTATGTATTTTGTTAGATATATAATTAGAATAGTTGATGCTTGCATCAACCAGTAAAACAATAAACTCTTCACCACCATATCTTGCTATTAAATCTCCTGGTCTGTTTGCCAAGTCTGTAGTTTTTAACATCGTTCCAATTGCTCTTATACAATCATCACCTTTTTGATGACCATATGTATCATTATATTTTTTGAAATAATCTATATCGAACATTATTATAGTCACTGACTTTTCTTCTCGCACGCATCGTTTCCATTCATTATCATAATGTAAATCAAAGTTTCTTCGATTGGATATACCGGTTAAACCATCTGTAATAGACAACTCTTCTAATTTTTTATTGACGCTTGTCAGCTTGTTTTTTGCATCCTGTAGTTCTCTTGTCCTTTCAAAAACACGTTGCTCAAGTTCTGCATGTGCTTTTTTTAATTTTTTTTCTGAATCTATTTGTAATATTTTTATAAGTACAAATAAAGTAATTGAAAGCAATGTCGTTAAAAATAAAACGATGATTACTATGTTTTTAATCTCATGATAACTTTGCATGCCTTCTGACATCTCAATTTCGGTAGCAAGTCCAAAACCCAGCGTTTTATCCCATAACCAAGCACCCATAACCGTTGCGCCGCGATAATTAATATAGCCATCTACATCAAAACCAGATTCACTGGTTGGCATCCTTTTTTCCTTAAGCCTCAACTCTATTTCTTCATTACTGAAAGCAACTCTATTTTTATCAGCCAAATCATCAAATCTACTCTTCGTTATTAAAACTCCATCCTCATTGAAAGCGTATGTCTCACCACTATCCCCTAGCCTTCCTAATTCTGTAATATCTGAGAATTCTCTTGAAGGGTTTATCTTGATTGCGATTGCTGCAAATGTCACACCGAGAAGATTTTGAATGGGCGCAACAATAAAGTAACTATGTTCATTATTAGAATCAATCATTTTTATATAGACTGTTTTTCCAGAAAACACACTATCAAGATGATTTTTTGCTTGTATATGTATAGGGTTAATTTCTTCTTTCTGTTTATTCTTATTTGATGCAACAGTTCTTCTATTTTTAGAAATTATATAAAATTCAACTTCCATTTTTTCTTTAATTTCAGAAGAAAGATATTCTTTTAATTGAGCGATTGTACTCACATATAGAGGTTTTATTCGCCCCTGATGTTCATAAATCAAATTTGCTGTCAATTTTACAAGCTCAGTATTTTTAGCGATATTTTCAATATCTAGTTTACGTTGATCGATCCAGAGATAAATTGTTTTATGATTTGAAACAAGAACTGTCTGAAGTGATTCACGTATAGTTTCCTTTTTATGATTATTCAATCTTTCCAGGCCAAACTCAGCGAAACTAGCGACAAGTACAATAAATATACTTATCAACAATAAACTAAATTTTATTGATTGGTTAGATAAATTCATAACACTCATATGTTCAATTTTAGCAGATGAAAACCACCGCGTTTCTAATAACTAATTATCGGCAAAACTAATAGTTACTTGAAATATTGACTATTTTTGATAGACGAAACAGCGTATTAGATAAAATTGCTTTGACACTATATCAGTACGAAAATCTCTAGGAAGATAATAAATATAAAAGATAAATAATGATAAGAAACAGAATAAGGCTTAAACCCTTCCAGAAACTGACCGGGTTACGCTCAATTAAAGGACGAAAATCTTCGACAGACAGTTTTGGATTCGGATGACGTAGGTCATATAAAAATTCAGACAATTCTTCATAACGTTTAGTCGGGTTTGGATGTACAGCCTTTTTTAAGGTTGCACTAATCCACTTTGGTAAAGAATTTACATGGTCAGTAAT
>JBFIIJ010000272.1:0-3907 GCA_041601315.1 Gammaproteobacteria bacterium | reverse complement strand
TTTACACTTTCAATTAAATCTTCACTCGTTTGTATTAAATCACTAACAACTGTGTTGATCATTCTTCGTATAATTTCATGTCGCAAATGACTACTGTCTAAATCTTTCCATTTCTTTTTAACATTTTCGTATTGAATATTAACGATTTCACATTCGCGTAGTGTTTCTATATCTAATAAACCAGCTCGCAAACCATCATCGATATCATGATTGTTATAGGCTATTTCATCAGCGATATTGGCAATCTGCGCCTCCAGGCCCGGTTTTTCATCATTAATAAACCGTTCACCTATCGTGCCAAGTGTTAGTGCATTATTTTTTGAGCAATGTTTTAAAATACCTTCTCGTGTTTCAAAGGTCAGGTTCAATCCGGGGAAAATCGCGTAACGCTGCTCTAGTAAGTCGACTATTCTTAAGGACTGTAGATTATGCTCAAAACCACCATAATCTTGCATACAAGCGTTTAATGCATCCTGACCAGCATGTCCGAAAGGAGTATGACCCAAATCATGAGCCAAACAGATTGCTTCGGTAAGGTCTTCATTTACTTTTAATGCGCGGGCAATAGTGCGCCCTATTTGCGCAACTTCAATTGAATGTGTCAGGCGAGTACGAAACATATCGCCTTCGTGATTTACAAATACCTGAGTCTTGTACTCCAGACGACGGAATGCTGAGGAATGGATAACACGGTCGCGGTCGCGTTGATATTCATTACGATACTCGGAACCATCCTCCTGATGCACTCGTCCTTTGGATTTATCGGAGTGTGCAGCGTAAATCGCTAACTCATTTATCAAAGTTAACTCCTCAACTTAGAAAGTGATTAATTGTTTCCTTTAATGCCTGTTCAGTATAGTCAGCACTAATAATTGCATTACCAATATCATTCAATAAAATTAAATATAAAACACCATCTCGAGATTTTTTATCAACTTTCATATTCTCGAACATTTGTTCCAACTTCACATCTTTATGAATCTTTGTTGGTAAATTTGTTCTCTCAAGAATTGATTGAATTCTATCGACTTTCTCTTGCTCTAATAAACCGAGACGCATTGATAAGTCTGCCGCCATTAACATGCCACAACCGACAGCTTCACCATGTAACCATGTTTTATAATTCAGCGCTGTTTCTATTGCATGACCAAATGTATGGCCCAGATTTAATATCGCTCTGATACCTGATTCTCTTTCATCTTCTGCAACAACTTCAGCTTTATTAATACAAGACCGTTCGATGGTATATTCCAGAGCTTCGTCATCACGTTTCATGATTAACTCAATATTATTTTCAAGCCAATCATAAAATTCATTGTCTCGTATAATGCCATACTTAATAACTTCTGCTAAACCTGCCGAAAATTCTCTATCTGGCAAGGTTGCTAAAGTTTCAGTATCTGCATAGACAGCGCATGGTTGGTGAAATGCACCGATCATATTTTTGCCTAAGACATGATTAACAGCCGTCTTGCCACCAACAGATGAATCAACTTGCGCAAGCAGTGTTGTTGGTATTTGTATGAATTTAACACCACGTTGATAACACGCAGCGGCAAAACCGGTTAAGTCGCCGATTACACCTCCACCTAATGCAATTAATATACATGTCCGACTATATTTTTTTTCCATGAGTCGGCTGATTATTTGATTGAAACTATCCAGTGATTTGTATGTTTCACCATCAGGAAGAATTAATGTTTCGTAATCAATATTGCCAAGATGTTTTTCTACAGAGGCCAGATACAAGGGAGCAACCGTCTCGTTTGTAACGACTAATATCTGACTGCTGGTAATATGTTGTTTAAATAAGTCTTGATCGGACAGGAGTGATTTCCCAATATAAATTGGATAACTTCGTTCAGCCAGATCTACTTCAATTGTTTTCATTGTGCTTAATCAATTCAAAAATATTTTGTGTAATTTGTTTGATACTTAAATTTTGTGTATCGAATACTTCATCTGCAAGTGAAATATAAATGGGTTCCCTTTCATCTAATATGTTTTTTATTTTAGTTAATCGATCATCCGATTGTAATAATGGTCGACGTTTATCATCCGCTATTCTACTAAATAATTTTTCGGCAGTTGATTTAAGATATATAATTAGCCCATTATCTTTTAAGGCTTGTCTATTCACCGGATCGAGAACAGAACCGCCACCAGTCGATAATACTATATTATCCATACTAACTAATTCAGAAAGCACTTGAGATTCACGCTTTCGAAAACCTTCTTCACCTTCCAGTTCAAATATTAGAGGAATATCAACACCAGTACGCTGCTCAATCTCGTGGTCAGAATCGTAAAACTGACTAGATAATTTCTTGGCTAATTGCCTACCGATAGTCGTTTTTCCGGCACCCATCGGACCAATCAGAAAAATGTTATTAGATTTACCCACTGTTATTAATAATACGTTTTTAATTTACAAATAGAATAGCTTAAGTATCTAAAGATTTCGTTATATAAATAAAAAAGGGATGTGACCCAATGGGCACATCCCCTAAATAATAAAACTAGTATTATTATTATTAAATCGTAAGACTATCTTTCAGAATCTTCGGTGTGACGAAGATTAACAATTCACTTTTTGTTTGGTTTTTACTGGTTCTTTTAAATAAGAAACCAACATAAGGTAAGTCCCCAAAAAATGGCGTTCTTGAAATGGAGTCTGTATCAGAAGATGTATAAACACCACCTAAGACGACAGTTTCACCATTTTGCACCAATACTTGTGTCGTTACACTACGTGTATTAATCGCTGGCACACCATTAAACTCTGCACCTACTGTATCCTGATTAACTTCCAGATCCATAATGATACGATCATCAGGCGTTATCTGCGGCGTAACACGTAAACTTAAGACTGCATTTTGAAACGATGTGCTGGTAGCACCACTGGATGATGCTTCCTGATAAGGTATTTGTACACCAGATTCAATTACAGCTTCGTTTTGATTAGCTGTGATGACTCGAGGACTTGCAATGTCTTCACCGCGACCTTCTGCTATTAATGCTGACAATTCTAATTGCAACAAGAATGAACCTACCTTACCAATGGCTAAAGCTAATGCTGATGCATCGCCAGGAATAGCGGGTAAATCTACAATCAGGTTTTCGTTAGTGCCATCGTTAAATGAAGTTGTACCACCGAAATCGGTATTACCGCCTTGTCCACCACCAATTAAAACTTGTGAATTTGCCGGATTCTCTCCTATCGTAGTGCGCGACTCAGCAGATTGTTTTGTATTCTTGCTATAACCAAAACGTACGCCAATATCTTTTGCAAAAGATTCATCCGCGTTAACAATACGAGATTCTATTAATACTTGACGAATTGGAACATCAAGTTCAGAAATTAACCCTCTAACTGCTTCTAAACTGCTAGATACGTCCTGAATGATTAAAATATTTGTTCGTTCATCAATCGACACATTACCTCTTTCAGAAAGTAAATTATTTTCATCTGCCCGTATCAACGCCATTAAAGTAGCGGCATTTGCATAATTGATTTGTACGAATTCAGTACGTAGTGGAGCTAACTCTTCAACTTGTCTACTTGCTTCCAGTTCAAGGCGTTCACGAGCGGCCAATTCTTCTGAAGGTGCAACCATAATAACATTGCCGCTTTGACGCATGCCCAAGCCACGTGATTTAAGAATAATATCAAGCGCTTGATCCCAAGGAACATTTTTCAACCGTAAAGTCACATTGCCGCTAACGGCATCACTGGTAACCATATTTAAGCCCGTGAAATCCGCAATTAGCTGTAAAATTGCTCTTACTTCGATATTTTGGAAATTAAGTGATAAACGTTCACCTGTATAACCGAATTTGTCTTTTTTCTGTTCTTCTTTTTCTTCTTTAGTTAACGGTTTGAATTCAATTATATATTGATTTTCAG
>JBFIIJ010000271.1:0-3918 GCA_041601315.1 Gammaproteobacteria bacterium | reverse complement strand
TAAGTTTATACATGGTGGACTCCTTCTTTTCATTTCTGGAAAGTTACATTCCCAGTTTGGCACTTAGATGCCGGTTAAGGGAGGAGGAGTCCATCCCATTGCTTCTGGCCGAAAGCGGACATCACACGTACCAAACACCATTCGTTACCATACAATCTATTGAATCAAGTGCCATATGGATTATCAGGCCAACTCCAATATAGCGTAAGGGTTTGATAAAACAAAATACACCATAAAATAATATTGGAATAAATTCGTGTAATGGATGAAAGCCGATACTACAACGATTTGGATCGTATATTGGATTAGCTATTAAATGATCGAGATCGACTATCATGGTCGACATCATAATCAGAAACACTATTTTCCATTGTGCTTTAAAGAATAATAGTGCGACAAGCAACGGCACTATTAGGTGAAATGAAAGATGAAAAATATTATTTACTCTTTATAAAAAGCTTATCAGGGTAATTCTGTTAACACTTGTTGCAATGGCTTTCTTGCTGTTTGTGGTATATCTGCTGGATAACCATACCAAACTATACCAATGATGTTATCTATATCTTGATTCACCCAAACCAAATCATAAAATCGTTCGTCTCGTGTTACTGGACCAGTTGACCACTTTGTACCGATGCCTTGCTGCCAAAGAATCAGCATTAAGTTTTGAATAACACAAGAACATGCAGCGTAGTCTTCCTGATAACGTATTTCGTCATCTGACTTTAGACAGGTTACAACTATCCAACCGGGAATATCCATCCAACGTTTCACTTTTTTTTCAGCTGCTTCGATGCCTTTCGTTACAGTCAGCATTTCTTTATTTAATGCGCAGACATCCGCAACAGTTTCTTTTCCCAAAATATAAAAATGCCAGGGTTCGGTAAGATGATGGTTTGGCGCCCAACAGGCAGTCGCTATCGCCTCTTTGATAATAATTTTACTTGGTATTTTATCGGGATCGAAATCATGGATCGTTCTACGCGACTTAATAATGTCGGCTAAATTCATCGATTGGTTAGTCATACTTACCTCTATTGTTAAGACAATATAGTACCTTGCTGCCCAATATTACTGAAAACGCTTTCAAGCCTAATATCATTCAATTTTAGTCAAACTTCAGCGATATATCTTAATTTGTCCAGGACATTTAATTTATTATTAATCATATATTTATATGGTTTTTTAGTCCATTTACAGAACAAATAAAGGAAATATTCTAATTCCTGTCGATTCTTGTCCATATTTTGTCTACTCTAGTCCAATCAAATTTAAGAGAAGAAAAAATCATGTCTACACCAAGTAAAGCATTAGAAACTGTTTTTAAAATTGGCGCTGTATCCAAGATAACAAACATTCCTGTTGATACGTTACGTATATGGGAACGACGATATAGCGTTGTTGTACCAATTCGTTCAAAGAATGCAGATCGACTTTATCAAACCAAAGATATTAATCGTCTGACGATGCTAAAGATGTTAGTTGATAGAGGTCATTCGATCGGTACTGTTGCACGTTTACATAATCAGGAATTAAGCGAACGCCTATCCTTACACGACAATAATACTATTAATAAAAATAAAAAAACGGGTAAAGCGATTAAAGTTGTAGTCGTTGGCGAAGTGCTATCAATTCAAATTGAACATTCTAATATCAGTAACAGACAATTTTCTTTCACCGGAATTTATCACAACGAAAATGATTTTATTGAAAATAATAAAGATGTTTCAATCGATATATTAGTTCTCGAATATCCCGCTATACATGAAGATCACATTGACAGAATTGAAGCTTTATTTAAACAATCCGGCGCAAAACAACTTATTCTAATTTACGGTTTTACAAACAGTGCAACAAAAAAAATACTAAATAAATCCATTTATAAATATATTCAGGCTCCTATTACGATTGAAAATCTTCAACGAGAAGTCATTGATTTAATAAATGAAAAAAATATTAGCAACGACAAAGAGAGTGAGATAAAACTTGAATATAAGGCACCTGCCCGAACATACAAAAATAAACAACTAATCGAGTTATCTTCAACTTCTTCAGTTATAAAGTGTGAATGCCCGCAACACTTATCCAGCATGATTATTAAACTGGTTCAGTTTGAACATTATAGTTCTGAATGTATAGACAGGTATGAAAAAGATGCCGAATTACATGCAATGCTTGGGAATATGGCTGGTCATGCTCGATCAATTCTGGAGCAAGCCTTATCAAAAGTTGCAGATGCAGAAAGTCTTTTGTTGGAGTCGTAATGTTTTATAAATTAAGGCTTTCATTCATTACGACGTTATTAATTTTTAGTTCATCACTATTTGCTAATAATAACTTTGATCCATTTCGACCGCATGGAAGATTTATTAACCTTGGGTTACACGTCATGTACATTGATTGCCTTGGTGAAAAGTCTCCAACAGTATTAATTGATGTAGGTTTAGGCGACGCTTCTGCAAACTGGCTTAAAATTGCCAATGTTTTATCGAAAGATGTGAAGGTATGTTTATATGATCGTGCAGGTTATGGATGGAGTGATCCGGGTCCCGGCAGAAGAACAACAGCGCAAATTGTTCATGAACTAAATATGTTACTGGAAGTTGCTAATGTACCCGGTCCTTATGTCATTGTTGGTCATTCATTTGGTGGCTTTACTGCAAGATATTTTGCCGCGACTTATCCAGATAAAACAGTCGGCGCAGTTTTAATAGATTCATCACATCCTGATCAAATATATAGATTATCTCCGCTTGATCAAATAAAACAAAAATCTCCATTAAAGTTAGCCCGAACAGAACCTGCGCCAGACTATATGAATGAAACTGAAAAACGTTGGTATTTTTTAAATTCGAGTCGCAAGGCAACCATGGCACAAATGGAAGAATTAAGAAGCTTCAAAAAAAGTGCTTATCAAGTTAAACATTCAGGTCCATTACCCGATATTCCTTTAGCAGTATTAAGTAGAGGTAAAAATCAGTTGCCAGAAATAAACGGTGTTTCTCTTGAACAGGAATGGCGCGATATGCAAATAAATCTTTTAACGCTGAGTAATCAAAGTTGGCACACCATAATTAAAAAAAGCGGTCACAAGATTTATCTCGATGCTCCTGAAGAAATAATTAATAATATTTTAGAAGTAATAAAAATAGCAAAACAAAAAAATGAGGAACAGCTTAGTTCAACAACGCGTGGATTAATTGAATAAAGCTAAATTTCTCTTGAATCATACGCCCAATGTAATAGAGCCTGCCTTTGTTTGCGTCTACAGGTTAAATCATATTGTTCGCAATTCTTTTTAATTGCGCCTCTATGCCTGACAATCGCTTTCCATCGTTTTATCTGACGATGATCTTCTTCAACGATTCGACGCCCCATATAATAACGACAATACCATTGAAACCAGCCACGTGGATCTTCTTCAAAGATCCAGCCTTTCTTTTTCCATTCGCTTAATGGTAACGATGCGTCTATTGAGTAGTAATTAAGTTCTGGGTTTTTACCTTCAGGCGATAATTTTGCTTTTTTAAACCAACTCTTTGGAAATTCACTCTGACAATCCGTCATGTACTTCCCACCAAAGACACCAAGTTCTAACATTTGTTTTGGTGATAGCTCAGGATTGAATTCACTATCAAAATTTTTCCCGATTGGTTCATCAAGATAATAAACATATCGTGACTGCATACTGTCATTCACGACAACTTTCTTTTTCATAGCAAAATATTATTCAAAATATTCAGTAATTAACGCTGAGTTAATGAGTTTATTGTACGGAATATATAATAATCATTTAACGTTACCTTATTGATCATTTAATTCCGTTTCCCACTTATCCATTTCTTCTTTAATAAAGTGATTCACTAAATCAGTATACATTTTTTCAATAGCATTCGGATTTAATCCTTCAGCATTGGC
>JBFIIJ010000270.1:0-3951 GCA_041601315.1 Gammaproteobacteria bacterium | reverse complement strand
TTTACTAAAGAAGAAAGGCAATATTATAAATTACGTGGACTCCTCCCTCCTAAAATTGTTTCAGCAGAAATTCAATTAGAAAGAACACTTAAAAATTTACGTCGCAAACAGGACGATATAGAAAAATATATTTTCTTAACTGCGCTACAAGCCAGAAATGAAAGATTATTTTATAAACTGGTAATAAACCATATCGAAGAAGTAATGCCTTTGATCTACACGCCAACAGTGGGACAGGCTTGTAAAGAGTATGCTCATTTATTTCGTCGTCCACGCGGTATGTATATAACAGCAGAAGACAAAGGCGAAATTAAAGAGGTACTTGAGAACTGGCCATATAAAGATATAAAAGTCATCGTTGTTACAGATGGAGAACGAATACTTGGTCTTGGTGATCTAGGTGCAAATGGTGTTGGAATTCCAATTGGTAAGTTAGCATTGTATGTTGCTTGTGCGGGTATCCAGCCGCATCAGTGCTTACCAATTATGCTTGATGTTGGAACAAATAATGTTGAGCTTCTTCATGATCCTTATTATCTAGGTTTAGAACAAAACAGAATTTGCGGTGATGCATATAGTGATTTTATAGATGAATTTATACAGGGTGTAAAAGAAACATTCCCGGATGCACTAATTCAATTTGAAGATTTTCTTACGCCGAATGCATATTCGTTACTAAGTAAATATAGAAATGATGTGTTGTGTTTTAATGATGATATTCAAGGTACAGCTGGAGTTGCATTAGCGGGTATTTATGCCAGTACCCGAATTTCAGGTTTAAAATTTAAAGACATGACATTTATGTTTCTTGGGGCAGGCTCTGCAGCAACAGGCATAGCAGATTTAATTTGTTACGCTTTACAGCAAGAAGGCTTAGCAGAAAGTGAAGCCAGACAGCGTTTATGGTTTGTTGATATTGAAGGATTACTGGTAAAAGGCCGTAAAGGCCTGTTGCCGCATAATGAACCCTATTTGCATGAACATGAACAACTTGGTTTTGTAGATGCAATTAATGACATAAAACCGAACGTATTAATCGGTGCTACAGGTGCGCCACATACCTTTACTCATGATGTTGTCACTGCAATGTCAAAAGTTAATGAACACCCAACGATATTTGCGCTTTCTAATCCAACTTCACGCGCAGAATGTACCGCAATGGAAGCTTATGACTGGAGCGAAGGTAAAGTTATTTTTGCCAGCGGCAGTCCTTTTGCTCCTGTTGATTTTGGCGATAAAAAATTTGTGCCCGGCCAAGGTAATAACGTTTATATTTTCCCGGGAATAGGTTTAGGCGCAATTATTAGCGAAACCTCTGTCATTACAGAAGATATGTTTTTAACAGCTTCGCAAGTTTTGGCAGAACAGGTCAGTCAGAAAGAATTGGATAATGGAACAATCTACCCGCCATTAAATAATATTCGTGAAGTTTCATACAATATTGCTTTAGCTGTTGCTGAACATGCCTATGCTGGTAATACAACAAAATCACAGAGGCCAGATGATCTGGAAGATAGAATTAAAAACTATATGTACGACCCCGCCTACTAGCCAAGTTCAAATTATTTCATATCTTTGTAATACTAAATAATATTTACTTGGTTAAAATAGAGAAATGAAAACATATTATTCTCGCCGTCAATTTATTCAATATGCCATGCTAGGTTTAAGTGGTTTGGTTATGCCGCGTGTAAGTTTTAGTTTACCTGCAACCTTAAATAAAAAACTTTATCTCGATAAAGATCACAATGTTGAAATACCACTAGACAGTACAATTCGAATTGTCGCTCAATCGGACAAGCCCGTTATTCGCAATCAGTCCTTCCTATGGCATCGTGCACCAGATGGTGGCGCATGTTTCTTAACTAAAGATAATGGCTGGATATATGTTTCTAATAGTGAAATTAAAGAAAAAGGTGGTGGTGCCAGTGCAATTCGATTTAATAAACAAGGCGAGATTATTGATTCATATTCAATATTGAAAAATACTTCACGCAATTGTGCTGGTGGCAAAACTCCGTGGAATACCTGGCTTTCCTGCGAAGAATCCGGAGATTACGGACAAGTTTATGAATGCGATCCTGAAGGTAAACGAAAAGCGAGAGTGAGACCCGCAATGGGTTCGTTTAATCACGAAGCAGTCGCTGTCGATCCGAAGTCAGGTTACTGTTACATGACGGAAGACAAAAAAGATGGTTGTTTATATCGATTTAAACCAGATAAAAAAGGAGACCTATCTGGCGGAATACTAGAAGTCGCTTTCGCAAGCGGAATGATCCTGTCATGGAAAAAAATAGAAGACTTTTCAGCAAAAATAAAACCAACGCGTTATCAAGTTGAAGAAGCCGCACGCTTTAAAGGTGGTGAGGGAATTATTTATCATGATGGTAAAATTTCTTTTACGACTAAAAGAGATAATGTTGTTTGGCAATATCATATTGATACGGGTTTTATTACTAAAATATATGATGCGGCAGATTACACAGAACCATTGTTAACAGGTGTAGATAATATTGAAGTATCGCCTTCAGGCGAACTGTTAATCGCAGAAGATGGCGGCAATATGCAAATCATTGCACTAGACCATAATCATCAAGCTCATGTACTTGTTCAGGTTTATGATCAAGATAAATCAGAAATTACCGGGCCCGCATTCTCTCCAGATGGTAGTCGTTTATATTTTTCTTCGCAGAGAGGAAAAACAGGAAAGAGTAGAGATGGCATAACGTATGAAATTACGTTTAAGTAGATATTAATCGTGTAAAAAAAGCCCGGATACTCCGGGCTTTTTTATTGTTACTGTTTGAAAAAACTTACAGTTTATCTTCGTTTTCAGAAAGATAAGCAGCAACGCCATCAGGATTCGCTTGCATTCCTGCATCGCCTTTGTTCCAGCCAGCAGGGCAAACTTCGCCATGTTCTTCGTGGAATAATAAAGCATCAACCATACGAATCATTTCATCAACATTTCGACCTAAAGGAAGATCGTTAACCACCTGATGTCTAACAACACCATTGGTATCAATTAAAAATGAGCCTCTGTATGCAACTGCGCCATCAGGAGTTTCAACATCATAAGATTTACAAATACTGTGAGTCATATCCGCAACCAGAGGATAGCCAACCGCGCCAATACCACCTTTGTTAACTGGTGTGTTGCGCCAAGCGTTATGAGTGAAATGTGAATCAATAGAAACACCAATAACTTGTGTGTTGCGAGATTCAAATTCTTTTACGCGCTTACTAAAAGCGATTAATTCAGATGGGCAAACAAAGGTGAAATCCAGAGGATAAAAGAAAATAACCGCATTCTTCCCTTTGATTTGTTCTTTCAGATTAAATGAATCAACGATAGTGCCACAAGCTAATACAGCCGGTGCAGTAAAATCAGGAGCCTCGCGGCCTACTAATACAGACATGTTTACTTCTCCTTAGTGAAATTATTATGAGTATAGATTGTAATTAGGTAGAGATGATAAGTTGGAATTCGGCTTTTCCACTTCTCTACGGTTTTTTAGCGTCAGTGGCGCTATTATCGCAGAAAAAAGGTTTTTATGTATAGTTCCCAGTATTACAAACAGCGGATTTATTTTCCTACGGTTATTACATATATATTAAATAAATCAAAGGCTTATCTAAGCTGGCTGTCCTTACTGCCGCGTCGATTATATCCAGCGAAAGTTTCTTTATTTTTATCACGTTCCGATTGGCAATTGACACAAAAACGCACACCGAGAATAGCAACACGGCGAGCCTCAGGAATCGCTTCATCACATTCATCACAATGCGTCAAACTCTCGCCAACAGGCATCTCACTACGCGCCTGTTTGATCGCATCTTTGATACTCGCATCAATTTGTTCCTGAACAGCTCCTTCAGGAGCCCAACCACTTGCCATTGTTTGATCCTATTTGAAATTATTATATTGCTTAACTTATAAATATAGGTCTC
>JBFIIJ010000269.1:0-3953 GCA_041601315.1 Gammaproteobacteria bacterium | reverse complement strand
CAGATATTAACTTTTTGTGAAAAATTTACTGAAGAAAACTTCAAAAAAACCCCTGACTTCAAAGGAGTATTTTCATTAAACCAAGCCAATCAGCAAATAGATGAAAAAATCAAAGCTGAAGAAATAAATATTCAGAATATTGAGGCATTTATAAAAAAATACACGAATCGAATAGATTTAATTGAACTTGATAAGACAACAAAAAAAGAATTGCTTCTAGATCATTGCTGGACTCAACGAACAGTTTTTAGAACCTTTGGGAAGATTAATCTTGTCCATTCTGGAAGCAAACCCAATCACTTAGGAAAAATACAAGAAATTCTACAAAATCCTAGTAATCACATTTTGAGTATAGAAGAGTTGTCAGGGCAATATCAAAATCTTTATGAGAGGGATTTAAAAGAAATAACAATAGGAGTAGATACTAAAGACTATTTTCAAATCAGAAGATTAGAAAATAAACTGAACCAGTTATTACATGAAGTGATTGTTGGAAAAGAAGACGTAGATATTGCAGAGCTGATTGAAAAATTAAATTCGAGAACATGGGTGGAACAAGGCGTAAAATTACTTCAACCAACAGATAGGATCTGTCCTTTTTGTCAAAAAGAAACTATTGATCAAAATTTGAGAGAGCAATTCGAAAAATATTTTGATGAAGCCTATAAAGAAAAAATCAGCGAAATAAAAGAACTTAAAGAAGAGTACAGTCAGAAATCAGAAAAATTCGCTGATAACATCAAAGAATTACAAAAAAGTTTCAATCCAAATAATATTGTTTCTGACCTTTTTCAATCATTAATTTCTTTATTTGATGATAACCTTGAAATTATTACTTACAAAATTAAGCATTCCAATGAAAAGAAAACAATACTTTCTCTGAATACTCAAAAAAGTAATTTATCTTCAATAATCAAGCAAATCAAACAAAACAATGAACTCTATAAAGATTTAGACACCAGTAAGCAAACGCTAATAGAAGATATCTGGAACTATATGGCGGAGAACTGCAGTCAAGAAATACAAGAATATGAAAGCAAAAAAATAAAATATTCTAGAATATTTTTTATGTGTAATAGCCGGAAAAATATTTATGAAACCAAAATTACAACAGCCAGACAAAATATCGAAACCTTGAGAAGTCAAACCGTCAATACAAAAGATGCTGTAGACAATATAAACATAATTCTTAAAAATGCTGGATTCGAAGGGTTTGAAATTGCTGAGAAAGATACATTAAACAATATATCAAGGTATTTTCTGAAGCGGCCTAACATTACAAATATTAATCCAGTATTTGAGAGTCTGAGTGAAGGTGAGAAAAATTTCATATCTTTTCTCTATTTTTATCAGCTTTGTCTAGGTACAGATGATCTAAAAAATAATAGTAGCAAAAAGAAAATAATTGTAATTGATGATCCTGTATCTAGTTTAGATAGCCAAGCATTGTTTATTGTCTCAACGTTAATCCTTTCACTCATACAAAGAAAGGGTCAAAATCCATCTTCAGATAAGAAGTTACTCAAAAACACCAATATTGCTCAAGTTATCATCCTTACCCATAATATATACTTCTACAAAGAAGTCTCCTTTGACAGGCGACCTATTTGCACAGACTTCTGGCATTATAAAATATCAAAACTGAATAATAGAACCAGTGTAACGGGCAGTTATAATAAAACGGTATCTGATGACTATTCATTGATGTGGCAAACACTCAAAGAAATTAAAGCTGCTCTTCCAAATAATTCTTCTCTGAATATTATGATTTCAAACTCAATGAGAAGGATAATTGAAAGTTATGTCAGCTTTTTAGGATATGGAAATCAGTCTTGGGACGCGCTTAGTAGTGAAGATGAAGACAACTCTAGTTATTATATAAAGTGTGCTTTTATTTCAACCATTAATGACGAAAGTCATAAAACATCCGCATTGGATAGTGTTTATTATCAAAAAATTATTCATGAACAGCCACAGATACTATTTGACGTATTTGCTTCTATTTTCAAGATAATTGGCAAAGAACATTATGAAATGATGATGGAGTAAAAACTTTGTCCATAAATTTGAAATACGCACTGGTAATCTGGGCTCAATAAAAGTAGGAGGCCTAACAAGTCATTCAAGACGGTAGCTATCGATGCACCTTAATTAGTACGTTAATGTCTGCTCTCAAGAAATAAATACAATTTAACTACTATATCCACTTATGAACGATAGCAGTAAAAGTTTAAATCTTATTTATTTCAAATCACCAACGATATTAATACTTCCTACCATGCCTTGTTCTTCGTGGCCTTTTTTATGGCAGAAGAGTTTCAGGTTATTGCCGTTTGTCATTGGGAAGAAGAACCATTCTACGGTTGCGCCGGGTTTCAATTCCATATCGTTTATTGCGCCGTGAATTTCGGCGACGGTTTTGCCGTTGGCGTCCATGACTTCTACTTTTCGGGTAAAGATGTGTGTCGCGAAGGCGTCTGAGGTGAAGTAGTGTTCGTCTGCGCTGGGGTTTTTGATGACTAATTTATAATAGGTGCCGCGTTCGAAGGTGAGTGTGTCGGGGACAAATTTCATGGCGCCATCTTTTGTGCCGAGGTTGACGATGACTTCAGTTGCCTTGGGGCCGTGTGGTTTGTCTGCATAAGTCAATGGTGAGATTAAGACTAGCGACAAAAAGATAAAGAGCAGGTTTTTCATAGTGGCCTCAGCGTGAGTTTGTTGATGAAAATTTTATAACGGTAAGTATATTAGCCTATTGCGCGATAACCAATCTTACCGCTTGTAGTTCATATTTCGCACTGCTGATAACTTCCGTGCAGGCATGCAGTTGTTCTTCCATGAATTCGATTTCTTCCTGACGTATGGTTTTGTTTTTCTTTTGCAGTTGTTTCAGGCGTTCGATTTCTACTTTGAGTACTGATTCGACGCGTTGTTGTGCTTCTTTTTTGACTTCAGGTAATTTCGATGCGGTGAACTTCATCGCGAAGTCGATCATGGTTTCTATTTCAGATTTGATCTGTTTGATGATCGCGTGCGCCGTTTGGCGTTCGATCTTTTGGCAAAGCGTATTGAGTTTGTCGTGACTCAATAACTTAGCGTAGTTTTTTCTGTCTTTGCTGATTAATGTTCGTAATGGTGTGGTTGGCAGATAGCGTTCGACCTGAAGTTGTTTCGGTGCAATGGCGCTAATGCTGGAGTAGGTTTCCAACATGATGGTGCCGGGTTCGACGCCGTCTTTTTCTATCGTGGTGATATAGGTATTGCCAATGTCACTTTTGGTAACCATTTCTATTGCTTCGGCAACCATCGGGTGTTCCCAACTGACAAAGGCAAGGTCTTCGCGACTGAGTGCCTTGTTGCGATCGAAGGTGACGGTAACGCTTTCGTCGCCCAGTCCGGGAAAGTAACCGGTGCGCATATGATCACTGGGATGCAGTATCCAGGTGTTCTCTGAATGTTCCTCGTGATCGACACCGTAGACATCGAACATGTTTTCCATATAGTCCATCAACAGCTTTGGATTTTCTTCTGCGCGGATGGATTCAATAATGTCTTCGGCGATGTCTTTACGACAGGAATTTAATTCAACCAGCCTATCTCTGCCGTCATGCATGGCTTGTTTGACGTTATTGGTATGCGTATGCGTCTCATCAATCAATGAACTGATATCGGTATCGGGTTGTTCTAATGCTGCATTCAGCGGTGCTTCAAATTTTTCATAAATGGCATAGGCTGCTGCGCAACTTTCAGTAAATATGTTCAGGCCTTTATCAAACCAGTTAAACAGTACGGCTTGTGCAGATTGCTCCAGGTAAGGAACATGAATATTGATGATCTCGGTTTGACCGATACGATCCAATCGGCCGATGCGTTGTTCCAACAGGTCCGGATTCAATGGCAGGTCGAATAACACCAGATGATGCGCGAACTGGAAGTTACGGCCTTCACTGCCT
>JBFIIJ010000268.1:0-3961 GCA_041601315.1 Gammaproteobacteria bacterium | reverse complement strand
TCTAAATTTTGAATAATATTATTCAGGTCATCATCTGATTTAATTTCTGAGTCTACATTGATAGTACCAATCTCTATAAAACCGAAGCCTGCCGTGCTTAGTTTATTTATAAGGCTTCCATTACGATCATAACCAGCAGCAAGTCCAACCGGGTTTGGAAAATTTAGATTCATTGTCTTGACCGGAGATGAGCTCAGGGTAAATGATTCTTGGTTTGAGTGTTTATCCATTTCGGGAGGAAAAGTCCTGCATGAAATTTATTAATGAATCTACCCCTGATTGTGGCATGGCATTATAAATACTTGCTCTAATTCCGCCTTGTGCGCCATGACCTTTAAGATTAATTAAACCATGACTAGTTGCTTCTTTAAGAAAAGTTGGTTCCATTGATTTATTTTTTAAATTAAAACAAATGTTTACTGTAGATCGATCAGTTTCATTAACAGCGCAGTAATATAGTTCATCATTATCAATGGCAGCATAAAGTGCTTCAGCCTTTTTTTTATTTAATGTTTCAAATTTATCCAGACCTCCGAGATTTAAAATCCATTTGAATATTAGTCCTGATATATAGATGCTGTATGTTGGCAATGTATTTACCTTGGAGTTATTAATAGCTTGCTCACCATAATTAAATACCGTTGGTGTTATCGCCATGCTTTGATTTAGTAAATCATCGCGAATAATTACCATGGTCAATCCTGCCGTACCAATATTTTTTTGCGCACTGGCATAAAGCATCCCATATTTGGATACATCAATATTTTTTGTTAGAAAGTCAGAAGTGACATCTGCTACTAAGGGAACTTCTTCAGTATCTGGAGTCCAGTGATACTGGTTGCCATTTGCTGTTTCATTTGAAGTAATGTGACAGTAAGCGGCTTTATTATTTAGCCGCCATTCTGATTGTTCAGGTATACGATCAAAGCCGGTTTCTTTTGAACTGGCGATAATATTAATGACACCATAACGTTTTGCTTCATTGATTGCTCTGGTAGACCAATGTCCAGTTTGTGCATAATCGGCCTGTTTGTTATTTCCTAAAAGATTCATGGCCAATAAAGAAAAATGGCCATAAGCACCACCTTGCATAAACAGAATGTGATAATTATCGGGTAGATCGAGTAATAATTTAAGATTGCTACGCGCTTGTGTTGCAATACTCTGGAATTCTTCGGAAGTGAAGGGCATTTCCATTACTGACATGCCTGTGTTGTTCCAATTCAGCATTTCAGACTGAGCCTGTTGCAATACTTCCTTCGGCAACATGGCCGGACCGGAAGAAAAATTGAACATGCTCTAGATTTTCCTAATCTTAATGGTATAAAAAAATACCATGTGCGCCGCTAATCATGAAAAACAAAGTTGCTATCGATAAAATTGTATTCGTGCGAGAAGAAAGAAAGGTTATTCGTGAACAACGAATACGCTCTTCATCTGAAGCAGGGATAAACCCCAATACTTTTTTCTGGTGAGGCCAAAGCACAAACCACAGGTTGAGTATCATAATAATTCCAAGCCATACGCCGACACCCATAACTACAGCGCTACCTGATAAGGTCAATGCATCTAAAAACATACCCCTAAACCAAAGCATATAGATTCCAGTAACAAGCACGACCAGAGAAGCATAACGAAATATCCCGTGCTCGCGTTTCATTGCGGCTGACATAGTTTCTCGATTTGACGGTTGTGCGGGTTTGAATGACGGATTTTGAATGACGTTTGCATAGTTATGTCCCATCCATATTAATATTCCAAATATATGTAAATATCGGGCAATTACATCCAATACCAATGCAAGCGTCATTTAATAATTCCTGACTTTATAATGTTAATAAGTGGTGGCACCGAAAATATATGAAATTAGAAATGGGAAGTTATGCTTCATATATTTGGGTGCCACAATGAGGAAGGTCATTCTTTAAAATTAGTACAAATTATAATTATCATATTGATTCCAGACGTTCTTGCCTTAGATAAACACGCGAATCAATATAAATAAGATGGCAGTCAAAATGAATCCTGCTAGCAATGAAGTTTCTAATGTTTCATGTGGTAGTTTCATTCTGTCGTCTCTAGAAAGTCTGTTGAAATAGCGCCCTTTCTACGAAAAACAAGTGGTCGTTCTACTCTGTGCTCACATGTAGCTTCAGCCACACTCGATTCAATCACATGGTGAAATGGTGATTTGGAACAAACAGGATCAGTATTAGCCGCATCACCAGTAAGTAGAAATGACTGACAACGACAACCACCATGATCCTTTTCTTTTTCATCACAACTCTTACATGGTTCCTTCATCCAGTTATCACCGCGAAATTCATTAAAGACAGGTGATTCATTCCATATCCAGTCGAGTGAATGATCTTTGACATTAGGAAATTCCAATCCCTTAATCACACGTGATTCCTGACAGGGGAGGGCTGCACCATCCGGTCCAATCGTTAAATGAATCGCTCCCCAGCCATTCATACAGGCTTTGGGACGTTCATCGAAATAATCAGGGATGACAAAATAGATCTCCATCTTCTTACCCAGACGTTCTCTATATTCTTTAACAACTTCTTCTGCCGCTTCGATATCTTCTTTTCTAGGCATAAATTCAGAACGGTTTAATAGTGCCCAGTTGTAATACTGAATATTGGCAAACTCGATATACTCAACTCCGATATCTTCAGCTAGTTCCAGAATATTTCTGGTTAATCCAATATTTTGTTTACACACAGGAACATTTAATACCATTGGAAATCCCTGTTTCTTGATATCGTAAGCAACGGCGAGTTTCTGATCGTATACATCAGCACCCACTAGTTTATTTGTCAGGTCACGATCACTGGACTGTAGGCTGAGTTGAATCTGTTTAAGACCACCATCCTTCATCGTCTTTAAACGTTCAGGTGTCAAACCCACGCCGGATGTAATGAGGTTTGAGTAATAACCCAGTTCAGTTGAATAGGCGACAAGTTCTTCAATGTCATCACGCAACATTGGTTCTCCACCAGTGAAGCCAAGTTGCAAAGCACCCATGGCACGACCTTCACGTAATACTTTTTTCCATTCTTCAGTGGTAAGTTCATTTTTAAACTTATCAAAGTCGAGAGGGTTGCTACACCAAGGGCAATGAAGAGGACAACGGTATGTCATCTCCAGAGTAAGCCACATTGGTATACCTAAACCATCAAGACTTAATTCTGATCCATCCTTTGGCATGGGCAACCTCCAAAAATTTATTGACACTGTCTGTTACATCAGTGGTGTATTTGTTATTTAGTTCAGAAATAATATCTGCAACTATTCTAATTCCATCACAGAGTTTTAATATTTCGGCTCCCGTTTCGTTAACTTTTACCACGCCTTCTGGATATAGTAATACGTAAGCTTGTTGAGGCTCTTCCCATCGAAATAAATAGACTGGATTTATTTCAACAATATTCTCTGCAGCTACTGTTATCGTTTCGCTCATAAAAATTATGTAAAATTAATTTAAACAAAAGAAGAGTGACTATTAAATCAGGGCTAGTCACTCTTCCTTCAATACAGGTTTTTTCTTAACGTACGTAAACGTATGCCGTGACTTCAAAACCTAAACGCAAGTCACAATAAGCTGGATCAACCCATTGCATAGTAAATCTCCTCCTAACTTTTATAAAAATTGGTTTACCTATCGGGACAAAACACATCCAGACGAGGTAGAAATTGCAATGCTTGTACCATGGTTTTGATTTAGGAATCTTATTGAACGTAACTTTGATCTAGATCAAATTTTTAAAGCAATTAGTTAAAAAACTGATTTATTGGTGCCGTTGATGAACATTATTCTTAATAAAAATAATTATATATTTGGTGCCAATTTATAATTGCTACAAATGAAGTTGGTTATTATTAACCAACCAATAACCAGTTTTGGTTATTACTAACCATGATTCGAAAATAAAATTACGATATGTACCGGAAAACT
>JBFIIJ010000267.1:0-3966 GCA_041601315.1 Gammaproteobacteria bacterium | reverse complement strand
GCACATATATTAGAAGGTCAGGCGGTTGCTCTGGCGAATATCGATCCGGTTATTGCTTTAATCAAAGCATCAGCAAGTCCTGCGGAAGCGAAAGAAGGTTTATTAGCACAAACATGGGCATCTGATGCCGTTGTTGAAATGTTAGAGCGTTCCGGTGCAGATTCTTCGCGACCTGATAATTTACCAAAAGAATTTGGATTAACCGATGGTGGTTATCGACTTTCACCAGAACAAGCCCAAGCTATTCTTGAATTACGCTTACAAAAATTAACCGGGCTGGAAAAAGACAAGATACTTAGTGAGTATGGCGATTTATTAGAAGCGATTGCTGATTTACTCGATATTCTTTCACGACCTGAACGTTTGATGCTGGTTATCCGTGAAGAACTGGAAGTCATTCTTGAAAAGTATGGCGATGCACGAAAGACTGAGATCGTTCATACGCAAGAAGATTTGAGCATGGAAGATTTGATTACAGAAGAAGATGTTGTTGTAACCTTATCTCATGCCGGTTATGCCAAATCACAACCAATGGATACTTATCGTTCACAACGTCGTGGTGGTCGTGGTAAGTCTGCAACGTCGGTTAAAGATGAAGATTTCATTGATAAGTTATTTATGGCGAGTACGCATGATACGATTTTGTGTTTTTCAAATCGTGGCAAAGTCTATTGGTTAAAAGTGTATGAATTGCCACAAGCCAGTCGTACTGCGCGCGGCAAACCGATCATTAATTTATTGCCGCTAGAAGATGGTGAACAAATTAATGCAATCTTGCCGATCAGAGAGTACGAAGAAGATAAATATATCTTTATGGCGACTGAGAATGGAACAGTGAAGAAAACCTCTTTATCAGAGTTCGCACGCCCTAGACCAAGTGGTAAACGAGCTATTGAATTAGTCGACGGCAACAAATTGATTGGTGTTGAAATCACGGATGGCAAACATGACATTATGTTATTCAGTAATACAGGCAAAGTGGTTCGTTTCCCTGAAGAACATGTTCGCGTTATGGGTCGAACGGCAAAAGGTGTTCGTGGTATTCGATTAAGCGAAGGTCAGAAAGTAATTTCTTTAATCATTGTTGAAGATAAAGAAACGACTATTCTTACCGCGACTGAAAATGGTTATGGTAAGCGCACCGATGTTGAAGATTATCCACAAAAATCTCGCGGTGGTGTTGGTGTTATTTCAATTCAGGTATCAGAACGAAATGGTGCTGTCGTTGGCGCTGTTGCCGTTGATAGCGAAGACGAAATCATGTTGATCAGTGATCAAGGTACTTTAATAAGAACGCCGGTTGCTGATATATCTGTGTTCGGTCGTAATACGCAAGGTGTTAGATTGGTTAATCTTAGTGAAGGCGAACACTTGGCTGGCCTTGAGCGCATTGTTGAAATAGCTGACGACGGTGACGCTGGTGGCGATGCTCCAGAAGAACAATCTCCAGAGTAATAACCCTAAGAATCATCCTGGCTTTTTTCTAGCCTCAAGACTCGTTTTCAGATGAGTCATTTTTACTTTTACATTCAATATTAATGAGTCGCTCTATATTAAATTTTGGCGCTGGGCCAGCGATGTTGCCCGAAGAAATTATGCTTCAAGCGCAAGCAGAATTTATAGATTGGCAGGGCACTGGTATATCTGTCCTGGAAATAGGTCATCGTACTGATGAATTTAAATCTATAGCAGAACATGCTGAACAGTCTCTGCGAGAAATCTTAAACATTCCCGATGATTACCATGTGCTTTTTTTAGCAGGTGGAGCAACACAACAGTTTTCTGTCATTCCGATGAATCTTCTGAAGGGTAAGACATCTGCGGATTATTTACATACCGGTATCTGGTCTGCCAAAGCCATGCAATTAGCAAAACGATATTGTGATACCCATTTTGTTTGTTCATCAGAACCATCAAGCTTTACGACAATACCTGATACTAATGTTTGGAAGCTGGATTCCAAAGCAGCCTATGTTTATTACACTGATAATGAAACGATTGGCGGGCTGGAGTTTCAGTCTGTACCTGATGTTTCTGGCGTTCCATTGGTATCTGATATGACGTCATCAATTTTATCTAAAACAATTGATGTGTCTCGTTTCGGACTTATCTTTGCTGCGGCACAAAAAAATATCGGGCCAGCAGGTTTAACAGTTGTGATTGTGAAGCAGGATTTATTAGGAGACGTATTGCCATTTACACCTGATTTATTTGACTATCGATTGCAAGCGAAAGAAAAAAGTATGTTAAATACGCCGCCAACCTTTAATTGGTATATGGCAGGATTGATGTTTGATTGGGTTAAACAGCAGGGTGGTCTTGATGAGTTGGAAAAATGCAATCACCGCAAATCATCACTCCTTTATGATTTTATTGATGCTTCAAGTTTTTATAAAAACAATATTGAAGTTTCCTGTCGTTCGAAAATGAATGTTGTGTTTTCGTTATTAGATGAGAATTTGACTGGTGATTTCCTTAAACAAGCTGAATCTAATGGCTTGCACGCACTAAAAGGCCATCGTTTGGCTGGTGGTATGCGTGCGAGTCTATATAATGCTATGCCTGAATCAGGCGTAAAACAGCTTGTTGATTTTATGCGGGAATTCGAACGAACACAGAGTGTGAAATAATAATTAAGAAATAGAAGTCCATGAGCCAAAAGTATGAGTAATCAAAAAAGTCTGGAACAACTGCGTGCAGAAATAGATGCATTAGATAAGCAATTGCTTGATCTGATTAGTCAGCGCGCGCGTTTCGCTCAGGAAGTGGCTGAAGTTAAAAATGCATCGCCTGAACCGACGACATTCTATCGTCCTGAGCGTGAAGCTCAGGTGTTAAGAAAAGTTATCGAGCATAATAAAGGACCCTTGTCAGAAGAAGAAATGGCGAGACTGTTCCGAGAAATTATGTCTGCCTGTTTGGCATTGGAAAAAACATTGGATATTGCGTATCTAGGACCCGAAGGAACATTCACACAATCTGCTGCGCTTAAGCATTTTGGTCATTCAGTGAATACCTCCGCTTTCGGCAGTATTGATCAGGTTTTTCGCGAAGTTGAATCAGGCGCATCTAATTATGGTGTTGTGCCGATTGAAAATTCAATCGAAGGCGTGGTTAATCATACTCTGGATATGTTAAATGATTCGCGCTTGAAGATATGCGGTGAAGTTGAATTGCGTATTCATCATCATCTATTAAGTAAAAATGAAACGCTTGATAGCATTAGCCGAGTTTATTCGCATCAACAGGCGTTGGCACAATGTCGTGCGTGGTTAGATTTACATTTAATTAAAGCAGAGCGTATTTCTGTGGCGAGTAATGCAGAAGCCGCACGCATAGCGGGAAAAGAAGATAACGTTGCTGCAATTGCAGGTGAAGCAGCGGGCGAACTTTATGAATTAAATACGCTTGCAAAGAATATCGAAGATGAACCGGATAATACAACCCGTTTTCTTGTTATAGGGAGAGCGATTTGTGAGTCGAGTGGTAGTGATAAAACATCATTAATTTTTTCTGCGCCAAACAAACCGGGAGCGTTACATAAAATGCTCAGTTGTTTTGCTGACAACGGCATTAGTATGACGCGTATAGAATCAAGACCTTCGCGCCGGGAAATGTGGGATTATGTGTTCTTCGCTGATATAGAAGGCCATGCGGAAGATGCGCCGGTTAAAAAAGCCTTAACTGAACTGAAAGAATGCGCGGCGATGGTAAAATTATTAGGTTCCTATCCAAAGGCCGTTCTCTAAATTTTAGTAATGAGTATAAATAATGTCTTGTGATTTACTTTCACTTGCTACAAAAGGTGTCGCAGGTCTTCAGCCTTATTCTGCAGGTAAACCTATCGAAGAGTTACAACGCGAGTTGGGCTTGAATGAAATTATTAAACTTGCTTCGAATGAAAACCCTTTAGGTCCGAGTCAAAAAGTACTTGATGCGATTGCATCAACTAAAGATTTATCGCGT
>JBFIIJ010000266.1:0-3973 GCA_041601315.1 Gammaproteobacteria bacterium | reverse complement strand
TGGTAGAATATTTTATAAAGATGGAAAATTAAACATTATCATGGGCGATTATGAATATTTCCGTAGTGAGGCATTTGAAAGTGCCTATGATCCTGGTGGACAATCGGCCGTACCTTATAATTTCAATTTTGGTAAACGCACTAGAAAATCAAAAGCATTTGAAAATGTAAATTTTATTGTGACAGGGGTTGAGGCTAAGGACATAAAAGGCGACCGTCGACACGATTGGCTCATGATTGATGTAAAAGTTGCATCTGAAGCTTATCTCGCCAAAGTAAATGAAAGAAATAATCCTGTCACAAATGCAAACAAACAATTAGACCAAGAAGCTGCAAAATTAGCTAAACAACGTCGAGAAATGCGTGCTGAAATGGCACGCATGCGAAAAGAAGTTCAGAATATTTCAAATAATAAGGAACCCGCTTCGGTAAAATCTATTGAAGAACGTATGTCTACTTTGGATCAGTTATTGGACAAAAAATTAATTACTCAGGAAGAATACGATAGCAAGCGTAAAGAAATTTTGAGTGATATTTAGTAAGTTTTCAAATCGTTAATTATAAAAGACAATTAACTTGCTTGAACTTTATCCTGAATTAAATACTTTTTCAGAAAGTGTTTTGAAATCCAGTTCAGGACATTCCGTATATTATGAGCAAGCAGGAAATGTATCAGGTATACCAGTTCTCTTCTTACATGGTGGTCCTGGTTCGGGTTGTAGTGAAAATCACCGCCGATATTTCAATCCAGAAAAATATCGCATCATTCTTTTCGACCAACGTGGATGTAATCGCTCTACGCCTAATGGGTTTATTAAAAATAATTCTACACAAGATATATTGAATGATATTGAATCAATACGTGAAGAATTAAATATTGATAAATGGTTATTGTTTGGTGGTTCCTGGGGTGCAACACTGGCTTTACTTTATGCAGAGCATTACCCACAACATGTTTTAGGAATAATCCTTAGAGGAACTTTCTTAGCAAGACAATGCGATTTTGACTGGTTTGCAAAATCTGGTGTAAATAAAATATTTCCGGATTACTGGGAAGAGTTCATGTCTTATTTTGATGCGGAAGAAAAAAAACATCCAATAAAAACTCTTCATGAAAAAATATTTTCAGATGATACACAAGTTCAGTTAAAAGCAGCTAAAATGTGGGCGTTATGGGCGGGAAGGGTTGTAACAAGTAATATAACTAATGATTATGTTCTTGAAATAGAAGATGAAAATAAATTAATTAGTGAAGCAAAGATTGAAATGCATTATGCGAAGAACAAGTATTTTATAAGTGAGAATCAGATACTTGAGAATATATCCAAAGTAGCTAGCGTCCCCATTACAATTATCCATGGTCGTAAAGACTTAACTTGTTTGCCTGAATCCTCCTGGTCTGTTCATAGAGCATTACCAGATTCGAAATTAGTTATGGTTTCAGAAGCAGGACATCTAGCGAGCGAGCTTTCAATGGTTAACGCATTGATTTCAGCAACAGATGAAATGGCAGAATTTTTATCATGAATTTATTAAATAAAGAAACTCCATTAATAATGGGAATCCTTAATGTGACACCCGATAGTTTCTCTGATGGTGGGCAATATAATGATATCGATGCTGCAGTAAATCATGGTAAAAGGATGATTGATGAAGGCGCTGATATAATTGATATCGGTGGTGAATCAACTCGTCCTGGATCGGAACGTGTTAGTGTAGAAGATCAAATCGAACGTGTCGTTCATATAATTAAAGCAATAAGTGAAACAATTCCTGCGCATGTGCAAATCAGTATTGATACAACACGTTCTAAAGTAGCGGAAGCAGCACTGGAAGCTGGGGCGCACATTGTTAATGACGTGTCAGGCGGCAATGATGATCCAGAGATTATTAATTTATGCGCTGATAGAAAATGTCCTTATATTATTATGCATATGCAAGGTTCTCCGGAAACCATGCAAAACGATCCGACTTATGATGATGTTGTTTCAGATATAAAATGCTTTTTAGAAACTAGAGTAAGCGACTGTATTAAAGCGGGAGTTGATGAGAAAGATATCGTTATCGATCCGGGTATAGGTTTTGGCAAGACGCGCGATCATAATTTAATGCTTTTAAATAATTTGGATGCATTTGTTGGTACAGGTTATCCCGTTTTATTGGGTACTAGCAGGAAACGTTTTATGGGTTCGATATGTACAGTTAATAGCTCCGATGAATTAATTGGAGCAACGACTGCAACAACAGCGTTAGGTGTTCAAGCAGGCGTAAAGATATTCCGTGTACACGATGTTAAACCAAATCGCCAGGCAGCAGATGTTGCCTGGGCTATTTTGAATAGTAAATAATTATACGTCAGCTGCTTCTTTCACAATCTTTTTAGAATTTTTCATGTTTCTAAAAACAAGTGGTTTTGCTTCTACTTTATGTGCTGCTTCTTGTTCCGCTAATTTTTCAATACGCGCGACATCATCTAGTAGTTCCTGATGTTTAGGTGATTTATCGCAAACAGGGTCAGTATTGGCAGCATCACCGGTCATCATAAATGCCTGACATCGACAACCACCAAAATCTTTTTCCTTTTCATCGCAAGACCGACAAGGTTCTTTCATCCATTCAAAGCCGCGAAAATGATTAAAGCCAGGTGAATCGCCCCAAATCTCAGAAACGCTATAGTCCTTAACATTTGGAAATTCAATGGGTAATTGTCCGGCTTCGTGACAAGGAAGGGCAGTACCATCAGGTGCAATGGTTAAAAAGATCGCTCCCCAACCATTCATGCAAGGTTTTGGACGATTTTCAAAGTAATCAGGTATGACATAGATGATTCTAGATTTACCTTTCATCCTCTCCTGATATTCTTTAGCGACTATTTCTGCTCTTGCTAATTGTTCTCGCGTTGGTAACAATTGATCGACATTGATGCGTGACCAACCGTAGTATTGCGTACTCGCCAGTTCAACGTAGTCCGCATTTAATTCAACTGTCATTTCGAGAATATCACGTATGTTGTCAATATTTTTACGATGAATAACAATGTTCAATACCATTGGGTATTCATATTCTTTAACAATACGCGCCATTTCCTTTTTATGTTGAAAGGTCTTGGTACCGCCTAGAAAGTTATTTAATTCTTCATCACTGGCTTGGAAGCTAATTTGAATATGATCCAGACCGGCATCTTTAAAGCGTTTTACACGCGCTTCATCCATGCCAACACCGGAAGTAATTAAATTGGTGTAATAACCCATGCCTCTAGCTTCCTGAATGAGCTCTTCAAGATCGGGGCGAACTAAAGGCTCGCCGCCTGAGAATCCAAGTTGTGTCGCACCCATCTTGCGAGCTTGTTGCATAACTCGAACCCAGTCTTCTGTTGAAAGTTCGTTCTGATACTTGGAAATCTCAAGTGGGTTCGAGCAATAAGGACATTGCAACGGACAACGATAAGTTAGTTCTGCCAATAACCATAAAGGTGGGCTCACCTTATTTTTTGTTTCTGATCCAACCTGTGTCATAGGCCACCTCCAAAAATTCAATAACATCACTTTCTAGATTGGTCTCAGAGAAAGTTGTTTCAAGATCTTTAATAATTGATTCGATAGATGTTTGGCCATCAACGCGCTTCATGATTTCCCCCGCGCTTTGGCTAAGTTTAACCATTCCTTCAGGGTAAAGAACTACATAACAATCTTGTACTTCTTCCCACTGCACACGGAAAGTTGGTGCAATTTCAATAATATTTTCTTTATTTATAGCCATTATTATTTACAGTTATAGAAAGGTGGTTTCTTCTCAATATAAGCCATCCACATACAGTCAAGCATTGTCCATAATATATCGAGTTTGAATTGCAATATACCTAACATACGCTCTTGTTCTTTGCGTGTCTTGTAATAGTCCAGAGTAACATCAAGGCCATGTTGAACATCGCGGCGAGCTTCGGTTAAGCGTTTACGAAAATAACGATAACCTTT
>JBFIIJ010000265.1:0-3998 GCA_041601315.1 Gammaproteobacteria bacterium | reverse complement strand
TTAAGGCTGTACCATTTCCATAATCATGTACTACATGATCGTCCCAAAGTTTGTCGTAAAGTGTTTTTGCCATTTATTTAAATCTCATTAATTTTTCAAACTGTTAATCATCTGGATTAATTGCAACAACAGTACGTCCTGTTGTTTTTCCCGCTAACATTTTTTTAAATGTATCGGGTAAATCTTTCATCTCGATTGTATTAGTTACAATCTTATCCAAATGTTTTGGTGCCAAATCAGTGGCAAGTCGTTCCCAAAGTGGTTGGCGATAGACGGTAGGACATCCTGAAGAAGTAATACCCAAAATACTGATGCCGCGTAATATAAAAGGCATCACCGTAGTATTCAACTGACTTCCACCTGCCAAACCTACCGAAGCAATATTACCCCAAGGCTTGGTTGTTCTCGTTAACCAGGCTAAAAGATCTCCTCCAACATTATCAATAGCACCACCCCATTGTCCTTTTTCCATGGGTGGACCATCCATTTTAATATTGTGACGATCCAAAATATGGTGCGCACCTAAAGCCGTCAGTAATTTATTACTTTCTTTTTTTCCAGTCACCGCAACCACTTCATAGCCTAAAGAAGACATCATATCGATGGCAAAATTTCCTACACCACCAGTTGCACCGGTAACAATAAATTGTCCCAACTCTGGAGTTTGGCCATTTTGTTCAAGCCGTTGAATACATAGTGCGGCGGTAAAACCGGCTGTACCCATTGCCATCGCTTCAAATAAGCTCATTGATTCAGGTAGCGGTACGACCCATTCAGCAGGCACCCTAACATACTCAGAATATCCACCATCATGAGCAACTCCAAAGTCATAACCAGTTACCAGAACGTTATCGCCTTCTTTAAACCGCTTATCTTGAGACTCGACAACTGTTCCAGCGACATCTATTCCAGCGATACAGGGAAAATCTCGAATTATCTTGCCTGCTCCCGTCGCCGCGAGTGCATCTTTATAATTTACAGAGGAATACGCAGCCTTAATTAAGACATCACCTTGACTTAGATCGTCGAGTGTCAGACTCTCCAAACGCCCAATGACCTGATTATCTTCTTTATATACTCTAAATGCCTGAAAATCAGTCATTTAACCCCTCATCATATTTACAATTTTCGCTTTGCATGAAACAATTCAGCGCTTTCGTAGACTAAGCTAATAACAATATAATAAATAGCATAACAAACTAATGCCGTTGCTACAGAATCAAGCGGCGCATTTTACGAGACTTCAACTGCAATACCAACTAATGAGTTTTTAATAATGAAAAAAATCAGCTTTTTACTAGTTTTACTATTTACCTTGCTTACATCTGTTGCACGAGCAGACTTTAATGATGGTGTCGTCACATACTTGATGGGTGATTACGACAAAGCCTTTACCACGATGCAATCGCTGGCTGAAACATCAGATCATGGTTTTGCCCAATATTATTTAGGCATGATGTATATGAAAGGCCAAGGTGTTGAACAGGATTATAAACTTGCTAGTGAATGGTTTCGTAAAGCCTCTGAAAAAAGCATTCCTCAAGCCCAGTATAAATTAGGCGATCTATATTATAAGGGACGAGGCGTACCCAAAGATTATGAATTTGCTTACGTCTGGTTTAGTGTCGGTGCAGCTCACGAACATCAACTTTCAATTAATGCTATTAATAAAGCGAAAAAGAAGCTTTCTGAAGAAGAATTAAAAGAAGCAGATAAACTTATCGCGAAATATACAAAGCAATATGGGCCTAAGGAAGATGCAGATCCTAATGAACCAATTCAAATTGATAACGAATAGAATAACTACGCGTAATATTCAACATAATGACCAGGCTTAGTACGCTGTTCTAAGCCGCTCATTTTATTGACTATTTCATTTAATAGATTAGCCCGATAATACTTACGGTCAGAGAATAACAATTCAGAACGATTGTTCGATTGATCCTTACTGGAATCAAACTCATTATTTAATTCAATTTTAAACGGTTTCTTTCTATCAGCTTCTGTTGATGATTTTAATTCAGTTAAAGGAATAACTTTTTTCTGGGCACCAGCAGATGAATTATACTTTACAGTATTTATATCCAATCTAATTGAGTTTATTCCATTCAAAAGTCGTAATCCTTAAGTAAGTCTCTTCATTAATTCGTTCATATTAGAAAGTGAAGCTAAATGCGCAAAAATTAACTCCATTTGATCCGTTTTAACAAGTTCCGTTAACTGCGCTGGTTTAAGCGCTTTCAACTTCTCTCTACTAACCCCCATAAAACCACCTAGAGTCGTTTTATCACCATCCATGCGTTCGATATTTGCCTGCATAGGCTCAAGTATGTCTAGTTTAGACAGGTTTTCACAAAAATGCGTTGTTAATTGCACATGGCTTTGATAATCCTGAAGAAAATCAACAGCTTGCTTTAACAAATCGAGTTGCTCACCCTTCTCATCAAATAAAGGCTTACCCTCTTTCGCTGTATTAAATCCAGAATAACTTTCATCTATACATACTGTAAATGTCGCTTGTTTTTCATCTGGTGTTGCAAGAATAAAAGGATATCGTCTTACATAAGCAGGAATATAATTAGCATTCCAAACTCCCTTATCATCAACAAACAAGTTTTTATTTTTCTGCAAGCCTAATAATGCAACAGGAAATATTTTTTCGTCAGCACCTTTTGCAAAAACAATAGGATATTCTTTTGAAACTTGAAGAAACTCAACTGCAGCAATATAAATACTATTGGTTTCTTTAGTATGCTGATAGCCTTCAATGTTTTCGATATAAAGTTCACTGTGAACTTCTTTATTTAAAGGTACTACTTTTTTATAAAACAAAGGAAAAATTGCAGTGGTATTTTCACTGCTAGTATTTTTTGTAACCATAATATTATTTTAAGGAGTTTCGTTTATATCTTCTAATTCAGGTAAGTCTGGAATATCTTCTAAATCTTCATCATCTTCAATTTCTTCATCTTCGAATGCTTCCAGTTCATTCAGATAATCGAGTAGCTCTTCATTTCTCGCTGAATCAACAGGAAAGTCTACTTCCTCAGTTTCAAGATCAAGTGTTTCATCTAATAAATCACCTTCTACATCAGATGTACTAGTAATACTTTTTAGTTTTTCAAGATGAGAGGCAAAACTATCACGTTCATTAACATAAGCAGTAATAACATTACTAAACTCAACAGGATCTTCAGCTGCTTCTTGTTTCAAAACAAGACTATCAATACGTTCTTCTAAAGCGTTAATTAATTCTTGAATCTCTTTTTCTTCAACCGTAAGCGAACACAAATCAACACCTTCACATTGTGCTATTGATAACGCGATACCCATACCTATAGACTGAAACAAAACCGTCTCATTCTTCAGTAAAGTCAAATCAGCTTTATCGGCTTCATCCTTATCTAAAATAGCAGCCGAAACATTAACACTAATTATGATAACGAAAAAACTAATAATTTTATTAATACTAATCATCATAATTAATAAATATTTATCAAAGATATATTCGAAGTATCATTCAAACTTAATAAATCAGAACCATAATGAAGCGTTTGCATGGAATTGTAATCACGTGCTTCAGCTGTAAACATAGGTGACACTTTATTTAGCATCGCTTCTGGTGCTTGTATAAGAAGATTAATTCGGTTTTGAATAAATGCAGCTTCTGATTTAGCTGCTTCTATAATCGTATCAAGTGCTTCCTGAGTTAACTCAATACCTATCGCTTCACCTAAGCGTGCTCTCTCTTCTGGTTTAGATTTCAATTCTATTAACCATACGATACGAGCTTTAACTGTTTCAAGCACTTTACCTAAACGTGAAACTTCATCTGCATCACCTAATAAACTATCTTCATCACCTAAGTCTTCATCAAATTCTTCGTCACCTAAATCATCACCTTCCTCTGCAGAAAAGAAATCTCTTAATTCATTAAGATAACTATTAAATTCTTGAACCTCTTTGTTATAACCATCAATCAACTTATCAAGTTCAGT
>JBFIIJ010000264.1:0-4001 GCA_041601315.1 Gammaproteobacteria bacterium | reverse complement strand
AGGAATGCCACTTCGCGCTAAGCCTGCGTGTTTAAGTAACTGATCATATTTATCAAATGTGATCATCATCTGAGGAATATTTTTCCAATCACAGGCTCGTGCACCCATATTTTGGTCAAGAATTGCAGCAAGAGCATTATCAACCCTGCTTAAACGTTTATAGTATTCCTCCAATCCTCCCTCAAACTTCTCCAACTTAATCGTCTTTTTATCCCACCTAGAGATATGTACTTTCCTACGTTTGTATTGCCGTTCATCTGAACGCGACCATTTAAAATTACCCTCAGAGAAAAAGTCATACCCTTCCTTAAATACAACCAGCCTTGGTGAGTTATGAGTCATCCAGGTCTTCTTTGGTCGTTGCTTTGGTTCCCAACTATCAATTGTGTAATAGCCAAACTCATCCGTTAACACTTCCTGTACATGTAAATGACCAGCTAGAATATTTCCTTCAAAGTTATATCTGCGTTCCAATTCCCAATATGCAATCACGATGGCATTTGCTAATGGCTTACCCGTTTGTTTGTCCACTACCTGACCTGTAATAGCCTCTGCCGAGTACGTTGATGGTAAACGGAAGAATACGAACCAAACCAAAATTGGTAACACAACAAGCAGAACCATCAGTATTCTGGTATTACGTTTCATCTTGATAGGTTTGGTACGGGTCATACCTGTAGAATCTCTCTAAAAACTAACAATTTAATTTTGTTATTAGTAATACACATTTTACATCTGAGTTAATTTCCAGGTACCTTCAGTATCTCGAACATAATAAATAAAAAACACTTGTACCTGGCCATCAATAGTTCGCTTGGTTATGTATTCAGCAATGTTATTATTGATCCGACTCCTTTGTGGCGTTGAATAATTGCCTGCTATTTCCTCAATGAATGGCAACAGAGTATCAAATACCGGCCCATATTTAATTTGTGCATCACTACCAAGCCGTTGCATGGCCTTATATTTTTTTCCATCAATCAAATCCTGAAACATCCCATTCCAGATTTCATTAAACATGGCATCCATTTCATCCAACGTTTTGACATTAACTATAAACGTTTGTGTATCACTTCCACCTTGATTATTCGATACGGTTATCTGAATTTGAACATCTCCACTTTCTTGTGGAATCCATTCAACCTGACCTGTATCAGAAATAGTCATCCCTACTGGAGGATTAAGCAGTGAATAATTTAAGTTATCTGTCTGGTTTCCAATTACTGATACTTGATAAGAATAAGTTTGTCCCACATAAGCTTCAGCTTGCGGTTCAGAAACAATTAATAAGTCGTTCTCACCTAATACTTTCAACATAAAACTTTGATTCGATTGCACTGCCTGTTCATTTTCAACAGTAATTGAAATGTTATAGTCACCAGCTGTTGTCGGCGTCCAATCAATCTCACCAGTAGCAGTATCTATCGTCATACCATCCGATGGATTTGTTAATTGATAACTTAGGATCAGGTTGTTTGGATCGAATGCCTGTATATCATAAAAATAATTAACATTAGCGAATGTTAAAGTTGCTGGCGAAGAAGTAATAACCGGGCCATCGGTAATCGTTAAACTATACTCTTGAGTATCACTTCCTCCGTAACCATCATTGACTTCTATGCTAATTTGATAACTACCTACAACCGGTTCTGTCCAAATAATTAATCCTGTTGTCGGTTCAATACTCATTCCATCCGGTGCTGTGGTTAACATATAAGTTAATGCGTCATTATCAGGATCAGTTGCGATTACGTTATAGATATAGAAATTTGTAACATGACCTTCGGTTACAGGTGTTGATGTTATTTCCGGTGCTCGATTCGGAACTGTAATGGTATACGATTGATAATCGAAATTACCCAGACCGTCAGTAATTTCAATTTCAACACTAAAACTACCTTGCTCATTGGGTCGCCAACTAATATTCCCTGTCACTGGATCTATTAGCATTCCTTCAGGTGAATTGATTAAGTCATAACTTAATGCGTGGTTCTCAATATCTTCTGCGATTACTGAATAGTTATACGTTTCTCTAACATATCCAATTGTTAATGGTGATGAGGTAATTGCAATATGTTGCACATCCGAACCAAATTTAACGACAAAAGCATCTTTCTTTCCTCCACCAAAGAAAGGTTGTAATGCATTTTGTATTGGGAAATCGTCATCTGAACGTGTTGTCCCAGTGATATAAGCACTTCCTCTTTGATCAACGGCAATTGCATGCGCTCTATCTTTATCATTGCCGCCAAAATAAGTGGAAAATAGTATCTCACTACCATCACTATTTATTTGGGTAATAAAAGCGTCTAATTTTTGTGCTTTGTTTGCCTGAGTAGCATCAAATACGGGAAAATCGTCTGAGTTTGTTAAACCTGTTATCCAGATCGAATTGTCTGGTGCGATAGCAATATCATGTGCTTTATCTTTATTCTCACCACCGAGATAAGTAGAAAAGAGAAAATTATTTCCCGAAACATCAAGTTGAGTTACAAAAGCATCTTCCTTGTTTTTCTTGCCTATAGAAGTCTGAAATGCATTTGTACTCACCGGAAACTTTTTGTTTGATCGTGTCCATCCTGTTACTACCGCTTCACCTTCTTTGTTTACGGCGATGCCGGTACCCACATCATGTTTATTGCCACCTAGATAAGTCGCATATGCAATACTTTGCCCGTCGGAATCAAGCTTCAAGATAAAAGCATCTCGATCACTGCCTTCAAATTTTGATTGGGCTGCGTTGGGAGTTATCGGAAACTCTTTCTTTGAACGCGTCCATCCCGTGATATAAACATTGTCATCTTTATCAAGCGCAATCGCTTTTGCCTTATCAGTCTTTTCACCGCCTATGTAGCTTGAAAAATTATAGGTAAGACCGTCGCTACTAAGTTGTGTAATAAATGCATCACGATCGCCGTTTAATTTATCTTGTAATGCTAATTCAGTCGGGAAGTCTTTAGAATGTGTAACGCCTGTTACAGTCGCCTCACCTTTTGATGAAATCGCAATATCCAAACCACGATCTTCTTTTTTGCCACCCAAAAAAGTCGAGTAAATCAACTCACTTCCATCTAGACTTAACTTAACAATATAAGCATCTCGTGGTCCGCCACCATAATCAGGTTGTCGTGCGTTAATGATCGGAAAATCGTATTTAGATGATGTGGTTCCCGTTAGATAGGCATATCCTTGATTATCCACAACAACTGCTTTTCCTTTGTCGCTATCGTCCTCATCATCACTCCAATCTTCATCTTCACCTTCATCTTGACTGCCACCTATGTATGTCGCGTACTCAAATTCATTACCATCAGGCGATAACTTGAGTATGAAAGCATCTCGATTTCCTTCTAAGTTTTCCTGTAGTGCATTTTTTAAAGGGAAAGTTAGTGACTTAGTTGTTCCTGCAACATAAGCGCTTCCGTTAATATCAACAGCAATAGCTAAACCTTTATCATTGCCTTCTCCACCTAAATAGGTTGAATAATCAAGAATGGGGTCAATAATTAGTTCGTGATTTCGATCATATTCACCAAGACTAAACGTAATATTGTTGTTGTCAGCAATCCGGTATTGACCTTCAATTTCATGCCGTTCGCCATTGATATTTTGATAAACGATTGGCTTTTTATGATGCAGAATTTCGTTGCCTGCATGTAATTCCAAATCACCTGTGCCATTGAGTGCAAGACTATCAACGCCATCGAAATGTAGCGAAATTGCATCTGCACTAACGCCTGGCGCAACAATAAAATCATATTCGAGTTGTTGTTGATCGCCATGGTATCTTAAATCGATGCCTGGGTAGACATCCTTAGCAATGACAGAGCCAAATACAGGAATATGATTAATACTATCTGTTTCCTGCCTACCAATGAAATAGTTAACCTTGCCTGCTAATGCGTTCTGTCCTTCAAAGCTAGTAGAAGAATTGGAATTAACAAGAGAGGATCGAATAATAGTTTTTCTGGCACTATCCGCTTGTAACGAAATAACAGCTT
>JBFIIJ010000263.1:0-4011 GCA_041601315.1 Gammaproteobacteria bacterium | reverse complement strand
CCACTTGTAGGCGCAGAATCAGTAAAAGGTGTCTTGCATTCAGTCATGGCTATACCGAGTCTAATAAACCAGATACAAAACCATGCATCGATCTTAGGCCTCATCGCCTTAGCGATAGTTTGTTTTCTACCAAAGCAGATTGGGCGTTATATCCCTGGTCCTTTATTGGCTCTGATTGTTGGTACTATCATGGGTGTACTGTTTTTTAAAGATGCCAGTGTGATAGGTGAGATACCAACCGGTTTGCCAAGTATGCAACTACCGGTTTTTTCTGTGGATGAATTTGCTGCCATTATTAAATATTCACTGATTCTTGCCTTTCTTGGATCAATTGATTCTTTATTAACCTCATTAATTGCGGATAGTGTCACGCGTACACATCATAAATCTGACCGTGAATTATTTGGTCAGGGTATTGGCAATATTATTGCGGGCCTATTTGGTGCTATTCCCGGTGCTGGAGCAACCATGCGAACTGTCGTTAATGTGCGTGCCGGTGGACGTACGCCGATTTCAGGTGCCTTACACGCTGTCGTTCTATTACTAATGGTATTAGGTTTAGGCGGTCTTGCCGAACATATACCGCATGCTGTATTAGCGGGCATTTTGCTAAAAGTAGGTTATGACATTATCGACTGGAACTATGTACGTCGACTTCATCGTGTTCCACGTTCAGGTGTTCTAATTATGCTATCGACCTTAGTGCTTACCGTATTAGTTGACCTTGTTACAGCAGTCGCAGTCGGAACTATCATGGCGAGCATGTTATTTGTTAAGCGTATGGCGAATACTCAGGCAGCGAGCATGAAAGTAGTCGGCGGTTCGGGTGACTGGCATGCGCTTACTGAAGAAGAAGCTTCTTTATTTGACCGTGCTAACGGCCATGTTGTTTTATTCCATATTGAAGGGCCAATGAGTTTTGCTTCGAGCAAAGATATCGTGCAATTACTTACAGCTAATCGCGAACAGGACGTGTTGATTCTTGATTTTAGTGATGTCACGTTTATCGATAGTAGTGCTTCATTTGCCATCGAAGAAGCAGTAACGCAAGCGCAGGATGAAAAAGATTCTGTGATCCTTTGCGGTATGAGTGAGTCAGTCGAAAAAGTAATTCGCAGCATTGGTGTCGATAAATTACTACCCGAAAATCATATTACAAAAACTCGACTACAAGCCTTGCAGCTTTCCGAAGAGATACTTAAAAAACAAAATTGAGTATTTGAAAGTACGGTTTATTTATTTTTAAAAGATTAAACCGTTTTTATCATAAGGTCAGCCAATAAGTATTTGAATTAATTAGATATATTTTCTATCTTTTCGTTATAATAAAATTCTCAAATTTGCGACATTCGCAGTAAATAAGCTTCGTATTCAGCTATAATTGAGATTCTCATGCACGAAGGATGCTGCCTGAGAGTTCGAAATACCAAATAATAAGAATTATTAAATTCGGAATAATAGATGGCTGATAGTTTAATTGGGGAAATCATCGCCTGTCACGAGTGCGATCACCTGCATTATTATGAATTGATACCAGAAGGAGCAAAGGCTAATTGCCTGCATTGCGGCAATCTTTTGTATCGACATGTTCCTGATTCATTAAACCGTAGCCTGGCCTTATATCTTGCTGCACTACTACTTTTCATTATTGCTAATAGCTTTCCTTTTTTATCTTTGGAATTAGGCGGTCGAGTTGTCGAGAATATTTTATTTTCCAGCGGCTGGGCAATGTATGAGCTGGGTATGGGTGAATTAGGTGTGCTTATTTTTCTAACCAGCATTTTGTTTCCCTTAATTGTTATTGTTGGCATGCTTTATTTGCTTATTCCTGCAAGTTTTGGAAAAGTCGCTCCGCGTATGGGAACAGTTTATCGCTTAGTCAATGCATTGCATCCATGGAGCCTGATTGGTGTTTTTATGCTAGGTGTTTTAATAGGCATAGTTAAATTACAGGATCTGGCAAATGTAATCTTTGGTCCGGCCATCGTTGCTCTGGCTTTATTGTTGGTTGTTTATACGGCTGCACGGGCAAGTTTCAACCCACATCAATTATGGAAGTTAACCAGGCATAGATCTTTAGATCTCACGAGCGATGAAGCTAAAAATAAAACTATTTTAAATTGTCACACTTGTGGTTTTCTTGATTTAGAGACTGAAGAACATCAACACTGTGTTCGATGTGGCTCACCATTGCACCATCGAATTAAAAACAGCATTGAAACGACATGGGCATTATTGTTTTCCGCAATTGTGTTATTGATTCCAGCAAATATCTATCCGGTAATGACAGTAATACGTTTCGGCCAGGGTGAGCCAAATACGATCTTAAGCGGAGTGCTGCATTTAATTGAATCCGGTATGTGGGGTTTGGCCATGATTGTTTTTGTCGCCAGTATTGTTGTGCCAGCGATGAAGTTAATGATCCTGAGTTTTCTATTGCTTAGTGTGCAAAATAAGTCAATCTGGCGACCACGTGACCGTACGTTATTGTATCGTGTAACTGAAGTTGTCGGTGCGTGGTCAATGGTAGATATTTTTTTGGTAGGTTTGTTATCTGCGCTGGTCAGTCTGGATGCTTTATCAACAATTCGACCGGGAATAGGCGCTATTTTCTTTGCTGGCGCCGTTGTTATCACCATGTTTGCCGCGCAAAGTTTTGATTCGCGACTGATTTGGGATAATGTTAGGGAAAAAGAACAATAAATATCGGAAATGGAAATCTCAAGCCCAAAAGTTAGCAAACGGTCTGGCCCTTCAGTCGTCTGGATAATTCCGTTCATTACTTTATTGGTGGGTGGCTGGTTAATCGTTAAAACCCTTTCTGAGCAGGGTCCTCAAGTCAGTATCAGTTTCAAAACAGCAGAAGGGATTGAAGTAGGCAAGACCAAAATCAAATACAAGAATGTTGATATTGGTACGGTTGAACACATTAAGTTTAGTGACGATTTTTCTAATGTGATATTAACGGCGGAATTTACACAGGGATCGGAAAAATTCTTACGTCGCAGTACCCGTTTCTGGGTAGTAAAACCGCAACTCAGTTTACAAGGCGCTTCCGGTTTAAGCACATTAATTTCAGGAGCCTATATTGAAATCGAGCCAGGTCCTGGCGCTGAACAACGGCATTTCGTCGTTTTAGAAAAACAACCGGTTGTAAACGCCGATGAGCAAGGGTTAGAGGTTGTGCTTGTCACGCAAGATCTTGGTTCAGTTGATACGGGTTCACCAATTTATTATCAAGGGTTATTAGCGGGTGAAGTTTTAGGTTATGAACTAGGCAATGACCGCAAGAGTGTTTATGTACATGCTTTTATTAAGGACCCGTTTGATCAACTTGTTCGAGGCAATACTAATTTCTGGAATGTCAGTGGTATTAATGTATCGATGAGTGCAGATGGTTTTAAAGTACAAACAGAATCATTACGCTCAATGATGTTTGGCGGAATTGCGTTTGATACACCGGAAACTCTGGAACAGGTTTCAACTGATATCGATAATCTGATTTTTACCTTACATGATAGTTTTGAAACTATTCTGGAGCGCTCGTATACCAGAAAGCTTAAATTCATTATGTTTTTTGACAGCTCCGTGCGCGGCTTGAGTATCGGTGCGCCTGTTGAATTCAAGGGAATAAAAGTTGGTTCGGTACTGGATGTACGACTTGAGTTTGATAGTGAAGATACTTCATTTCGAATCCCTGTCTTGATTGAGATTGAACTTCAACGAATTATAGAACGCGGTAGTGAAGATGTAGGTTCTACTTACGAGACACTAGATAGGCTGGTTGAACGGGGGCTCAGGGCACGCCTGCAAACCGGTAGCCTGCTAACCAGTCAATTATATGTTGAACTGGATATGCATCCAGATACACCTATTAAAATCAGTGGTGAAGAAACGCCTTTCCCGGAATTGCCGACTTTAGCCACGGCGAATTTTGGTGCTATTACTGCATCAGCAGAAAATTTATTAGCCAAGCTTAATGCGATTGATATCAATGAAGTCTCTTCAGTG